>DADN01000261.1 GCA_002509665.1 Methanobacterium sp. UBA8 | reverse complement strand
TTCCACAACAAGCATAGTTATGTCATCAAACTGCTCTCTTTCCCCTGCAAAAGTATCAACTTTTTCTTTAACATAATCCGCTACCTCTTTAAGGTTTAAATTTGCTTTATCATTCATAATTTGCAGTAAACGGGAATCCCCAAATAATTCATCATTAATATTGCTGGCTTCTGTTACACCATCAGTATATAAATAAACCCTATCTCCAGGTTCCAATGCGATTGAATTTTGATGGTACTGGATATCTTCCATACCTGCCAGAACAAATCCCGGTTTTGATTTAAGCCAATTATAACCATTACCTGAATGTTTAATCAATGGAGGGTTATGGCCNNTGATTTAAGCCAATTATAATCTTTACAAGAATGTTTAATCAAGGGAGAGTTATGGCCTGCGTTAACATAGGTAAATTTACCTGTTTCAATTTCTAAAATACCCATCCATGCAGTTACAAACATGTTTTCATCGTTACCTTCACACAGCTGATTATTAACTGCTGTAAATACTTCTGCAGGGCTTTTTCCAAGCTGTGCATGGTTTTTAATCAACGTCTTTGCAACCACCATAAACAGTGCTGCAGGTACTCCCTTTCCAGAGACATCTGCAATTACAACGGCCAGATGGCTTTCATCTATTAAAAAGAAATCATAGAAATCCCCGCCAACTTCCTTTGCAGGTATATTCATTGCATAAACGTCAAATTCATCTCTTTCAGGAAAAGCTGGGAATTTACGAGGCAGCATATCTTCCTGTATTTTTTTTGCAACGTTCAGTTCCGTGTTTATCCTTTCTTTTTCAGCAGTGACATTTTTCAGGTTTTTCACATAAATTTCAAGATCCATAGCCATTTTTTGGAAAGAGGAGGCTAAAATTCCCACTTCGCTTTTTTGAGCTGCATAATAATTACATTTTAAGATGATAGCATCATTGTTTCTTATTCCACCCGAATCACTGACATAATTTTTTACAATATCTGATATAGACTCTATTGGAGTAGAAATATTCTTTTCAATATACCATAAAAATACAATTGATGCAATGTAAAAAACAGAAAGGATTAATGTGATGTTTAAATATACAGAATCCCAAAACTGCAGCGTACTTGAGGCTGAAACTATGAAAAGAGATCTAATTCCAGTTAATATCGCAATAATTGCCCCCATAATAATAAAAATTACAATTAAGTTTTCTGTCAAAGACATCTTTATTTCAGTTGTCCTTTCTCTTATTCTGCTGGTAATTGGCCTAAAAATATAGACTAAAACTAATGAATAAGTTATAACCCCTGCGATCCATCCCCAAATATTAGGAAGGGTAAATACAGAATAAATACTGTTAATTATAAAAATTATAACGACCATTACTGCTATTATATCAAATAACCTTGAAGGTATACGCATTTTACTGACCTTTTTTGGCTTATACATTGAAATACCATAAAAATTAGCCCCAATAAGGATCAGAGTCCCGAACATTATGGAAAAATCAAAGTTGTTAACTGCAAATATCAACGTGGTTAAAGAAACCAGATCATACAGGCCCAATCCATCCATTAAAAATCCAAGCAGTCCTGCCATAACTGCCGCATTTATAAACATAATCACCACAAACTTCACCAAATGTTTAACTGTGTCTAATCTAGGCAAAGTGGTTGTTTTATCCCAATCCAGCGTGTACCACAACTTATAAGGGATATATGCGTATAAAAATTGTATAAAAAAGCTTATAACATAGATCTCAGGGGATGAACCTGCTGCCAATTCAGATGCAGAATATCCAATCGCTGCACCTGCTGCCCCCCATGCTCCAAACATCAGGCCCAATACAGGAGGCAGTGCACTGGCAGGGCCTAATTCAGATATTGGTATTCCTGGAAAGAAATAATGAAAAATAAACTTTATAGTAAATATAACAGCACTGCAGAGAGCAAGCAATATGACTTTTGATTTGATATTATCTAAATTCTTCATTTTAACCGCTCTAATGTGCCAATTACATTAATTTACAGAGAAACCTGCTAAAAATTAAATTTAATAGTGCTAACGTGTTTTGTATTTTTAATCTAATATTTTAGTTAACAATCATCCAATTTCTTTTGAATAGTCAAAATATTCTTTCCTTCACAGTATTCATATGCAATATCATCTACATTCTTTTTTATAAGGAAAATTCCAAGCCCACCTATTTCCTTTTCCTCTGTATTTAATGAAATATCTGGATCTTCGTTTTCTAATGGGTTATAAGGCTTACCATAATCTATAAACTGCATTGTAACTTTTAGGGGGCTTTCACCTACATTGCAGCAAATTATAACCTCCCCTTCTTCTGATCCATAAGCATAATTTACAATGTTCACATATGCCTCTTCAATTGAAAGTTCTAGCTGCAGTCTTGCTTTCATAACGTAATCTACAGAGTCCAGCTGGTCACCTAAAAAATCCATCACTTCCTGCAGGTTTTCTATTTTTGCAGGTACTGTTAGTTTATTCATAAATACCCATCTTTTTTTGTAATTACATCAAATACTGCATTATATAAATTTGCAGCTTATTTAATTCCTTCATTAATGGTTAAAATACTTGAAAATCCAGTAGCTTCAAAAATTTCCATAATTAAATCATTTACGTTTTCAATTGCCATAGTTCCCTGTTTATTCATTATTTTCTGCGTTGAAAGGACTACACGAAGCCCTGCACTTGAGATATATTTTAAGTCTTCAAAATCTAGGACTAGATCTGTCACATCTGGAAGATCTTTTTTTAATTCTTCCTCTAATTCTGGTGCTGTGTTGGTGTCTAACCTACCGTTTAATTTAATTGTCAACTTATTTTCTTCTAATATTTTATCTATGTCCATGATTTATTCCACCTATAATTTAATTAATCAATCTTATCTCTTTATTGTAATAACTGTACTGTTTAAACCTATAAGTCTTGCATAACTTATATCATCTGCGATCTTTTGCAGAACCTCAATATTTTCAAATGAGTCTTTTTCTTCACATGTATAAGTTGAAGGGTTAAATTCTTTTCCAGGGTCTTTAAAGGCAATTGTTATCTCATCCTCTTCTATTTTAGATAATATATCAATGCACTCTATTTCATTGTTGTTGAATTTTATTGTGTTGACCGCCATTTCCTCAACTGCCATGCCTATACGCAGTGCTACTTTTTCATCTACTCCATTTTCTTTTGTAAAATCAATTAATTTCTCAGATAATCCAACTACATCTTCAACTGAGCTGTGTATAGTTACATCAAGTACTGGGGTATCCTTGTAATTCCCTAATAAGAAGAATCCTGAAAATTTTCCATCTGAACGTTCAGATGTTATCTTAGTTACAAAGTATATCATCAGGATTGTACCTATTTCCGCTATCACTAATGATATCCATATCCCATTAACTCCCATAATTCCCGAGAGGGCATATGCACATACTACTGGGATTAAAAGGCCTTCTGTTATCGAAATAGCAAATGACAGCTTTTTACGCTGTATTGCCTGCGTGTAAAACATCATTAAAAATGTTATACCTGTACCTATGATGCTGAATGAAAGTATCCTCAAGGCATTGATTCCCACAGCCATATCCTCAGGATCAGTTACACCAAACAGGTTTAAGAGTAGAGATGGGAATACCAGGAATAATATTGTAAATGCAGTACCTGATGCTAGAACTATCTTTAAAGACCTTTCAATGGTGAATTTTACTCCAGAATAATCTTTTTCCTGGTAATATATAGAAGCTATAGGGGACATCGATTGGGCTGTCCCTATTAAAAAGATGTATACCATGAACATGCTGTTGTAATAAACTGAAAAAGCTGTTAATCCCTGTTTACCTGCGACTAACGCTATGAATGTATTGATTAAGAACAGCTTTATAGTCAAAAACAGCTGCCCTGATGCTGATGGGAACCCTGATGTTATAATATCATAAACTAAGGACAATTTACATTTTACTAGAGATATAAAATGCATTGTTCGATCTTTAGCAAAGAAATACTGCATTATAAATACAGTTCCAACTGCGTATCCTGATATTGTAGCAAGAGCTGCTCCACCTATATCCATACCAAGACCTAAAATAAAAACCAGATCCAGTATAAGGTTCACCACATTTGAAATTAAAAGAGCATAAAAGGATAGCCTGGGCTTACCGTCTGCCCGTATAAAATAGGCAATTCCCATTAAAACAAACAGGAAAGGCGATCCCAGGAAATATACTCCTAAAAATTTCTTAACCAGTACTGCAAGTGCAGGATTATTGGTAAGTGTGCTAACAATATTATCCAAAAAGATTATCCCAAATGCAGAGAACAGCACTCCAATAACTGCCAAAAGGACCATCGAAAGTGTGAAATACATATCTGCCTTTTTTTCATTCCGCTCTGCCTTTGAAACTGACACAAGTAAAGAGCCCCCCAATCCAACCATCCAGTAGATCAGGTTAATAAATGTGATTATAGGAGCAATAAGCGCCATAGCTGAAATATTAATAGGTCCCAGAGTGTTACCTACAATTAAAGTGTCTATGAACGTGCTTGTGTTAATGGCCATAGACATCAGCAGGGTAGGTAAGAAAAATTCTTTAAACTTATCCGATATTAAATTATAGTTTCTTTCGTACATTACATGTCCTCAGTGAAATAGGTTATTAAGCTTTAAGTTTAACCCCTTTTGGCTCATAATCAAAGAAATCCATCTCTTTAAGGTATTCTATAAACATCGCGATGTATTCATCACTTATTAAAGGCCATTTGTACCCTAAACGGTACATTATCTGTATTGTATAATTATTTATAACCGGTACAAGTGCACGGCCTTTACCCTTACCCATACCCATAGCAGTGACAAGTCCTGAAATTGCTTCTTCTCTTGATTCATCTTCCCTAGCTCTGGCAAAAGCAGCTTTAAATTCATCTTCTTCTGCACCAGAAATGTTTAACCCAAGCGAATTCATGATTTCTATAATGTCTGCAATGTAGATTTTGTGATTATTATAAGCATGGAACACAACACACTCTTTAGGGGCTCTTGACAGAACTAAAATTGCCCTTGCAACACTATCTATCGGTGTGAGCTCAGTTTCCCCTCCTAAAGCAGAGTAAGGTATTTTTTCAATTGCACCATATGCTTTTAAACGGTTTATGAACCCATTGGTCTCAAAGTTAATCTGGAATTCACTGTCAGAGTGCCTTGCCATCAAATTACCAACGCGCATAATCTTACCTTTGAGCCCTTTTGTAACTGCTTCCAGTACAACACGCTCAGCTATGAATTTACTGCTGAGGTACTTATTATCTAAGGATTGCCCGATATACAGCGTTTGTTCGTCAAATATTGTATCCAAAGGAGGGATATTATTTACACTTTCTCCAGCGACACTAGTTGTTGAAACCTGTACAAATTTACAGCCTTTTTTCAGGCAGAATTCAACTCCATTAACAACCCCGCCTATGTTAATGTCTTCAATTTGAGTTCCGGAAGCAAAATGCTTCACATTTGCGGCACAATTAACCACAGTATCTACTGGAAGTTCTAAAGATCTTTCAAAGTCAGATTTATTTGTAATATCACCTTCAATTATGTGGATCCTTGAACCAAACATATCTTCATAACTCTCACTGAAATAATAGAATAAAAGAGCTTTTAGACGCTCTTCAGCGCTTGTACGTCTCCCTTTCCTGAGCATGCAGTAAATAGATCCCTCTTCATTTTCTAAGAAATCACGCAGGACGTGTATTCCTAAAAATCCAGTGGCACCTGTAAGTAAAACATTTCCTAACTCTTCTTTTTCCCCATTTACAAAATTACGGGTGGTATTTTCACTTAAAACCCCATTAATAGCATCATATGAATATTCAGTTATCTCTTTTACAGATTCACTTACAGATCCTTCTGCCCCAGTTATGAAATTAGCGAGTTTACGAGGAGTTGGGTGTGCAAATACATCACCATACTTTATTTCATATCCCTGATTCATGGCTTCAATGGTGATTTTAGTTACCAGGAGAGATGTACCTCCTAATTCAAAGAAATCGTCAGTTGCACCTATTTGAGGCATACTCAATATATCTGCAAATGTTTCTGCAAAGAATTTTTCAATATCGTTTTCAGGTACAATGTACTCTCTTTCCGCCAGGACAGGTTCTGGAAGTGCTTTTAGATCAGTTTTGCCGTTAAGGGTTTGAGGTAGTTCATCAAGCTGCATAAACACTGTTGGAACCATATACTTGGTTAATTTCTTCTTTAATTCATCTTTTAAATCATCACTGTCAATTTCACAGTCAGCTGAGAAATAGGCGCATAAATGGTCATTAGAATGAACTTTTTTAACCGCTACAGCTACAGATTTAATCCCTTCATGTTCTGAAATGGAATTTTCAATTTCACCAATTTCAATCCGGAGGCCTCGAAGTTTAATCTGGTTATCTAAACGGCCTAAGATGGATACTTCACCATTTTTTTCCAGTTTAGCAAAATCTCCAGATTTATAATAAGGCACTCCCTCAATTTCAATGAACCTTTCACTGTTCAGCTCATCTCTATTCCAGTAGCCCCTTCCGACTCCTGCACCTCCAATGTATAATTCGCCAACAACACCTTGAGGTAAAGGGTTGCCGTCCATATCCATGATCTTTTCAACCACGTTGAAGAGGGGTTTACCTACATTGATATTCTCATCTGAAATGATTTTTACATTGCATCCAACTGTAGTTTCAGTTGGGCCGTACTGGTTAAGTATAGTTAAATTATCATATTCTAAAAGGGCATTCCAGAGCTGTAAAGGAAATGCTTCTCCCCCTATAATCATTGCCTTACAATAGCCCATTGCTTTTTGTATATCTTCAAGCTCTAAATACTGCAGTAGTCTAGAAGGAGTTGTACCAAATAATTCTGCCTTAGTTTTCTCAAATAACTTGGCGAGCTCTAATGGGTTCTTTGTCTGCTCATCGTTGGCCAGTACAAAAGTCATTCCATGCGTAAGTGGAATAAATGTTTCCTGTACAAACGGGTCGAAAGCTACTGTTATTATCGATAATGAAATATTTACTCTGCTGATTATATCCTGAATAAACTGGTTATCTGGATGATTTGAAATGAGGTTGGTTATATTTTCGTGTTTTAACATTACACCTTTAGGTTTTCCTGTCGAACCAGAAGTATAAATTAGATAACACAGGTTTTCAGGAGTTAATTCAGGATCTGGATTTTCTTCATTCTCTTCTAAAAGTAATTCATCCACATCCAGCGCATTAGGCAAGTTTTCTTTAGTTATAATATATTTTGCACTGCTGTCTTCCAGAACGTGATTTATTCTTTCTTCAGGATATTCTGGGTCAACAGGAATAAAAGCACAACCAGCCTTCACAATACCAAGCATCGAAGCAGTTAAACGGCTGTCACGTTTTAGCATGAACATTATCCTGTCTTCAACGTTAACTCCTCGCTTAATCAATGCGTTTGCTATACGATTGGCTTTTCTGTTTAATTCATCATAAGTAAATTCCCCGTCTTCAGCTATTAAAGCAATTTTATCCCTGCTCTGCTCTACCTGATTTTCAAAGAGCTTATTGAGTAATTTTTCTTCCACAGGTTTTATCTTGAAGTCTTCACGGTCTTCTTCAGCTATAATTGAGATATTCTTGAGTAAATTCTGCGGATTTTCCATTAATTTATCTAAAACGATGCTAATGCTGCGCATAAATGTTTCAATAAGATCTTCACTGTAAAGCGCGTCATTGTACTGCGAAAGCATGTTAAAGTTATCACCAGTGTCTATAACATTAACACTTAATTTAAACTTCAGTGCTTCATATTCCAGGCTTTCACGTTCTACAGTGCAGTTGTTTATAGTTATATCTTCAATGATTTTTCCATGATATGCATAAAAGAACTCAGGGAACATATCATATTTATCAGAAATCTTTGTAAATGGATAGCAGTCGTATTTCAGTACATCTAGCCATACATTTTCCACATAATCAAAATAATCTGCCACTGACAGGTCACTGTTTATATTTAAAGCAATAGGCAGTGTTTTTACCATCATTGCAACACAGTTTTGGAACTGAGGATTACCTCTGCCGTTTGAAATAGTGGAAATTAAAATATCTTTGTTATAAACAAATTTACTGAGTGTAAATACAGTTGCCGCTAAAAATAGATTATTAGGAGTGATTGCATTGTCTTTACAGAATTTATCAACCTTTGATTTATTCACAGGAATACTGATTTCTCCCATCTGGCCTTCTTCCTCTTTTCCACTACAGTCTGGAGAAACAACAGTTGCACTGTCAAAATCAACTATCTTATTTTCAAAATAAGATTTTGCATCCATGTATAACTGGCTTTTCTCTACTTCAAGTTCCTCTAAAATCAGATCAAACCCATCATATTTCTCTTCATCCACGACACCGCCGTCGTATATTGTTCCAAGCTCATTAAATAGGATATTTAAAGCAGTACCATCTACAATTATGTGGTGGAAGTCTGCCAGCAGACAAGTTTCATCGGGATTCCTGTAAATTTCAAACCTGAATAAATGCCCATCATATAAAGAGAACGGCTTTATAAACTCTTTTTTAATTTTATCATCAACTGTTCCTTCATGAATTTTTATATCCACATCAAGGTCATCACGCCGTTCCTGATAGATTTCACCGTCCCTCATAACAAACCTTGTTTTAAGGTAGGGATGTTTCCCAATAATGTCTAATAAAGCAGCTTTCAGTTTTTCAGAGTCGATGTCATTCCCAAAACGTATGCATTTAGGCAAGTTATAGGTTAATTTCTCAGGATTTTTAGCACAGTCGAAGTATACTCCTAACTGATTGTGAGTCAGCGGATAAAATTCCTGTTTCTGGTAGTGTTTCTCTTCAACAGCTGATGAGGATGAAACTTCCTTTGCTATCTCGCGTATGGTTTTAGCCCTCATTATATTGGTTACATTTACTGTAACTCCAAATTTCTGTGAAATTTTAGCTACCAGCTTAAGAACAGACAATGAAGTAAGACCTAACTGGAATAAATCAGTTATTACACCGAAATCAGTTGTTTCCAGAATTTCTGAGCACATATCAAAAATGTCCTTTTCTAAATCAGTTTCAGGAGCTATGATCTTATCAAGCCCAGAATGATTCTCTTCAGGATCCGGGAAGTTCTTTAAATCTGTTTTTCCATTAGGAGTCATAGGGAAGCTGTCCATTCGAACAAAATAAGATGGAACCATATAAACAGGCAATTTGTTCACAAGAGCATTCCTTAAATCAGTGACATCAACTTCCTGATCCTCGGTAAAGTAAGCGCATAAATGTTCATTGTCATGCATTGTCTTGACCAGCGCAAATGCAGATTTAATGCCTTCACATTCCCTAATTGCATTTTCAATCTCACCGAGCTCAATTCTTAAACCTCTAAGTTTAATCTGGTTATCCATTCTACCTAACACATATAATTCACCAGTACTGTCCCTTTTTGCCAGGTCCCCCGTGTTGTAATAGCGGAGGCCGTTGTGCATTACAAACCTCTCTTTAGTGAGTTCTTCGTTATTCCAGTAACCTCTAGCAACTCCTGCACCAGCTACATACAGCTCTCCCACGACATTATAAGGTAAAGGATTAGCATCTATATCCATAATTTTATCCGTGACATTCAGGAGAGTTTCACCAGCTGATATATCATCGCTGGTTATCAATTTTCCATGTGACGCAATTGTGATCTCAGTTGGACCGTAGGAATTGTAAATTTCGGCGTTGGTGTATTTTGAAAGTACGTTGTAAAGCTGTGGAGGGAAAGTTTCACCACCTACAATTATCACATTACATTTAGACACTGTTTTCTGAATTTCTTCAAGTTCGAGATACTGTAAGAGCCGGGTAGGTGTTCCACCAAAAGCGTTTNNAAATAATTTTGAAAGTTCTATAGGATTTATTGCCTGCTCCTCATTTGCAAGTACAACAGGCATCCCGTTCATAATTGTTGCGAAGGTCTCACGCAGGAACACAATAAATGATACAGTTGATATGGATATCATTTTACTTGCTCTGGTCACAAGAGCGTGGATAGGAATATTCTGAGGGTCTGGAGAAACGTAATTAGTGATACCTCCATGAGTTAGCATTACACCCTTAGGTTTTCCTGTCGAACCAGAAGTATAAATTAGATAACATAGATTCTCAGGGGTTAATTCAGGATCTGGATTTTCTTCATTTTCTTCTAAAAGTAATTCATC
>DADN01000181.1:18939-29655 GCA_002509665.1 Methanobacterium sp. UBA8 | reverse complement strand
TTATTAAAATTAGTTATCATGGGGAGGGAGTACTCTTAGTTAAAAATAACGATAAATTAATTGATAAGCGCTATAAATCGTCTATAGGTGTTCTTTTTTATGATAAAGAGGGTAAATTAATTAAGGTTAATCCATCAGCTTTAAAATTATTGCGGATTCGTTCATCAGATCTTTATAATGGACTTAATCTATTTGATAATCCACATATTAAAAAAAGAAAAGAAAAATTACTTAACGATGGAATAATTAGATTTCAAGCTCCATTAAATTTTGATAATCCAGAACAGTCAGGAATGATGTATATTGATTGGACTGTTTCTATTAATTCTGGTTTTTTAGTGCAAATTCAAGATATCACCAAAAATAGAAGTACTGAGGAAGATTTGAGAAGGTTAGCTACTATTGTGAATGATTCAAATGATGCTATCACATTGTTTGATTTGGAGGGTAATATTAAAGCATGGAATGCAGGTGCTGAGCAAATGTATGGCTATACTGCAGAAGAGATGCTTGAAACTAATATTTTGGATATAGTGCCTGAAAATCAAAGAACGAAGGATCGTATACTAATGAATAGGCTTCGTGAGGGTGAGCTTGTGAATTCATTTGAAACTCAGCGAAAGGCAGAAAATGGACAGATTCTTGATGTTTGGCTTACTGTAACCACCCTTAAAGATACAGAAGGGAAACCATATGCTGTTGCTACGACTGAGAGGGATATTACTAAGCGTAAAGAATCTGAAGAACATACGCAGGAATTGTTTGAAGAAATGAAACAGTTAAATGAAAAGTTAAATGTTTCAAATGAAGAATTGAAGGATACAACCAAAAGATTAAAAGTTTCAAATGAGGAATTGCAGGAGACAACCAAAGAACTTAAAGTTACAAATAACGATCTTATGCAACAGAGAGATGCACTTAAGCAGGAACGTGATGATTTAGAGAAGACTGTTGAAGAACGTACAGCTGAAATAAAAGAAGCATATGATACTTTAAAAGAAAGGGAATCAAGACTTAAAAATACTGTAACTGAGTTAAAGAGTTCTAATGAAGAATTAGAGAGTTTTGCTTACATTACTAGTCATGACTTACAAGAACCGTTGCGTACTGTTGCTAGTTATGCTCAACTTTTGGAAAGGCGTTACAAGGGCAAATTAGACAAGGATGCAGATGATTTTTTAGAGTTTATGATTAGTGGTGCCAAAAGAATGAAAAAACAAATTCAGGGTATACTTGATTATTCTCGTATTGGGACTCATGGTGAGAAATTTAGGGTATTTAATGCAGAAGAAGCGCTGAATATTGCTTTATCTAACCTTCAAGCTTCTATTAAAGAATGTAATGCAGAAATAACTCATGATCCACTTCCCATAATTTGTGCTGATGAAAGTCAGATAATGCGTGTATTTCAGAATTTAATAGGAAATACATTGAGATTCCGTAAAGAAGGAGTAAAACCTAAAGTTCATATTTCAGCTAAAAAAACAGATAAGGAATATGTTTTTTCAATTAATGATAATGGAATAGGCATGGAAATGCAATATACAGATAAAATATTTGAAGTATTCAAACGAATACATGCAATTGGAGAATATAGCGGTGCAGGGATTGGTTTAGCAATTGTTAAACGAATTATAGATCGTCATGGGGGCCGTCTTTGGGTTGAATCAAAATTAGGTAAAGGTTCAACATTTTATTTCACAATACATATAGAGAAACAAAGCAGTTTTAAGGATAATTAAGCAAATTTAATGATTTAAATATTAGTTTCAAGTAAGATCGCAAAAAAGTTGATATGATATCTATTATTAAGAATATAGCTTAATATCATACCGAATAGTTTAACTGAATTTAAAGGTAGGGTATTTATACTTAATTTATGCGGTTTAATTTTTTACAAAAAGGATATGATTTGAATTAGAGCATGGATTTTATCTGCAGTGCATTTAGTATTTGGAATGATTTTTTTAGGTACTCGTATATCTGGATTTTTAAAATTAAATGTTCTGGATGTTTCGGGAATGTATATACTGTTTAACTTAGCTGTAGGAACTTCAATTATTATTTTAGGTATTTTATTTGCAAAAAATATATCTAAACCGTCACATAATTCTTTCTTTAATGTAGATTAATTTTCTATTATTTCAAAAGCTAATTTTAATTTCTTAAAAGCGTCTAAACATGTATTTTCTGCAGCTTTTTTGCTTTCAAAATAGAATAGATGTGAGCTGCACTTGCAATCAGAACAGCCGAATCTGTCAGTGGACGCTCCCTTATTTGAAATTTCCAGGGCAACATCACACTCCCATTTTTCTGGGCTTCTTTCAAGGATAACTTCTTTTACAGTAGCATCTGAGGAGTTTAAAAGGTAGTCAACATGCCAGAACAACTTTTTTTCTTTGGATAGATGCCTTCGTACCCTGCTGTCAATGGAATTAAGTGCAGATCCTACATACACATAGTAACCCATTTTAAAGTCCATTTCACCAAGTTTTCCTACTTTAATTGTTGAACTATGGTTTAGTTGGATTATGAGACAGTATGTTGCCATTTAAACACCGTATATTTAAAATTAAAAAATAATTACTTAAATTTAGTTTTAATCTTGAGTTACGCTTTAATTTTATCGATATAATCTTTAACATTTTTTATCTGCTCAAGGTAGTCATCAATTATATATAAAACTTGTTCATAGGGTCCAAGTTCACGATCACATTTTTCATTGACTGATTTTCGTTTAGTTGAAACTTTGGTTCTTTTGATTGACCCTAAAAGAGAAGATTTGTTGTAATCATAATTCAAATATTTTAATTTAATTGCTCTCATATCTGCAGAAACCTGCCGCCTNNTTTCCAGCAGATTTTCTTCTATTCGTTCAATACCAATTAAAGTCATTCTAGCTTCAAGAATAGAAGATGTTTTTAATTCAAAGTTTTCTATATCCAGGTTTGAAATCATTCTTTCGTATTCTTTAGGCTTTACTATTTTCTTTTCAACCTCGGGCATGCTAAATTATTTGAAATAACTAATATAAATATGATGGAGTTTTACATCTATATAATTTAAAAAAATAAATTTTAAGGAGAATGCTTGATTATAATATTAAATATTAAAAAAATGATTTATTCGGACCTTAAAAAGTAAAACATCTGGTATTAATTGTTATTAAACTTAATTTGGGCATTATGCCATATAAATTTGAAATACGTACAGTCTTAAGCAAGTATTATCTTAATTAACAAATAAATTATAAGTTTATAGATATAGATCACCTTTTGGTTAAACATATAATTAAATTGTAATGAAACCGTTAATTTATAAGAGGTACGACTGATTAGTTTTCATTCAATCCTGCTTAAAAATGAAATAAATTAAAAAATGGATATGAGGCTATCTAACTTAGTTTAACTGAAAATTAAATAGAATTAATTAAAGTTTTAAATGAATACTTTTGAAATTTAATGCATATTTTGGGCTTAATAAATTTTAGGAGTAAGACAAGCGGTATTAATACAACTGGTAAATATAAATCCTAAATCTATTAAAAGTATTATTTACTATTTATTAGTGCAATTTTACTGGTTACTACTGTTTTAGCCCTTAGGAGAATGCTGTCTGTATGATCTCTATTCTGGATTTCATATTCTATTTTTTGAAGTAAAAACCCTAAATTATCTGGTTTGCATTTATATGCATCATCTAAAAATTTACTGGATACTTCCCTATCAATAATTTCATCCATTTAGTTTCACCTCTACGACTATGTTAGACTACTTTGTTGGTTGTACTAATATTTGTCATAAGGATTATTTAGATTTTCCTATTATAGGAGGAATTATTGCTATGTGAATATTTTGACTGGTAAACTTTATATCATTTAATGATATTTGAGCTTTAATTTATAATTTATTAAGTTTTATGCTTCTTTTTTGCAAATATAATTGGTTTAAGAGCTAAAATAGATAATATTCTTTTTAATTTAAAAAATAATTTATTTTTTTCAAATTGACTTAATATTTACTTGAATATTGATGATCTGATTTTTAAGCTCAGGAAATATTTGAAAAATTTAAAGAGTATAGTGGATGTTTAAATGATAACGATAAAAATCAGTATAAAACTGGCAATTACGTACAGGATTCCGGGTATAAAATGCGCTTGAAATTCGTCACGGTCTTTAGCCAGCATTTCATCAGATTCTTTATCTGTATAAAAAGTTTTTGGAGATAAATAGAGAATCGACTCGAAAATTCTATAATATCCAAAATCAAAAAAAGAAGATAATCCAACTAAAACAATATTTAAAGTGCCGCGTGGAGTTGGATCAAATGATACATTATATGCTCCTAAGATAAGGAGAAATGCAGCAAAATTAAGAAGGGGCAGTATGTACATAATTGCCCAGGATAACAGTAATCTTCTGATGGCGTGCAATTGACCTTTCCATGCATTATACGTGTCATATGGATTGTAATTTCTGTGAACCCTATCTATTATTAATGTAAAATGAATGGCAAATATGAGGGTAAATAATTCTTGAGCTTTCAAAAATTCTTAAATTTTTGATGTTGAAGGAAATTTTTCAATTTCCTGAACAGCGAAATCGTAGATTTTGCATGCACAGAAAAATTTACAATTTTTCGTTGCCTCGGTAAAGAACTGCATATTATCTTCCTGAAAGCTAAACTTTGTACTTTTAATAATTTTTTAATTTAAATTAATATATTTAATTATTTATAGTCTTTAATCAATATTAACTAACTGATTTTATTTTGTAAAATTACCAAAATTTAAATAAAATATTCGGAGAAATCATATGGAATACATTTTTCACGCTAAAGGACATAAAAACGTCACTTCAGCCCATAAATCAACGTTTGAAGTTACTATGGATAAAGAGATAGGAATAAGGGCGGATTGTATTGTAGGAGTTGCATCTAAAACTAAGCTTGGAGATTTTCCTCCTGAACTTATAGAAGGTATAAAAAATGAAAATACGTTGATTAAAGTTCAACTTGAAACAGAAAATGCAAAGGATGAAATTAGGGGGTATGGACATCCAGAACTTACCCTGGATCATCCAACAGATATGGTCTGTAGAAAAAGTGAGTTTAAATGCAGCCGTACATTAATGATAAAATCAGATAAAGCTGCAGCTGACCTTAAAAGAGAACTTGTAGATGATTTAAAGGAAGGGAAAGATTTAAGGGTAAGAATAGTAGTAGAATAATATTATTTTATAAAATTAAATATTTTAGGAATCTAATTAAAAGGATAAGGTGATTTTTATGAATGTAGTAGGTGCATTATTAGGTGGGGTAATAGGTGCAATAATAGGTATAATTTTAGCAATAGCTATAATCAAAGCTAAGAATAGGTGATAGATTTGGACCAGATATATGAAAAGGTTAAATCATTCATAGAGGACAATGGTGATGAGTATTATCTTTGTGAGATAGAAGATATTCTTGGAGTTGATGAAGAAACACTTTTGAGAGTACTCCAGCAGCTTAAAAGCGATAACATAATAACTGAGGAGCATTTTTTTGAAACCGGCTGTGTAAATAACAGGATATGTACGGATTGCTTTGAACCGATGGAGCATGAAGATACGAAACTTCAAGAGACTCCTGAAGGAGATATCCAACATATTCATGTTTACAGGTGCCATAAATGCTTTAAAAAAGAATATTACTGAGCACTTTTTTTAAAAAGAAAATTTTGATTTAATACATATACTGGACATTATTAATTGGATTTGTTTTTAAAATAAGAGTATTAAAAATAATAATCCAAAATTTTTACTTAATTTTTACGTCTATTTGATGTTTTTAGTAAAGGATATATCTGCGTTTCAAATAATACATGTGTGGAGGATATTATGGCAACATGTCAAAAATGCGGAACTGAAATTTCGGATAATGAAAAATATTGTTTAAAATGCGGAGAAATGGATAATGGAAGGAGCTATCTTATTGCTAATATCATTACAATAGCGGCAATAATCATCGGGTTTATAATACCATTTGTTTTTATAGTTGCACTTATACCTGCAGCATACTTATATACTCGTCCAGTAAATTCTGTAAAACAACGTGGGAAATTGTATATAATAGTTGCACTGCTTTTATTTGTTATTATGCTAATTGTTTGGAGTTTTATTGACCACTTGATTTAATTATGTTAAACAGCCCCTAACCATTTTTTTTATTTTTATAAAATAAATATGATTTTTTTTTATCTAGATAGATTGATTACAGACTTGATTTAAAAAAAGTTATTTTAAAATTAGAAGGCTTTGAATACATTCGAAAATCTTAAATTTTAAGAACAAAAATTGAAAATTTTGTGAACACCAAAATTTCCATGAAATATTTGAGTGCAGGGGACGGGATTCGAACCCGCGAAGAGACTAACTCACTAGGCCCTCAACCTAGCGCCTTTGACCGCTCGACCACCCCTGCTTGTTCAGGTTAAACAAACACGAGAACATATCATCATATTTATGTTACACTATTTAAATGTTTGTATTTGCACGGTTAGTTTCATCTTATTTTGTATATTTTCAAACCGTTTATGGTACCGTTGGTTATTTCTTTGTATTTTTTTAATAAATCCTCATTAGTATTTGAATTTCCCCAGAAAAAATAGTAATCAATGTTATATTCTTTAAAACTTTTTTCTAATTCAATGTCAGTCATGGGTTTTTTGGTGGTGCTGCTGGACTCCCTAAAATAAATGGGGCAAGTAGCCATGGAAAAAATGGCCCCCAGTAGCTGTTAACTGCATTTGAAATATCTCCTGATGCATATAACTTTGCAACAGAAATAATGACAATTAAATCTCTACTTATTGTATCATACTGGTAATATCCGATGAAATAAGCCCCTAATATTGAGTATATCACTAAAAATAATGCAAAAAATATCTTGCTTTTAGCAAGTGTGTTAATTTTTAGCTGTTATTACTAGTATTCAGATAGTTAATAACAGTATAGTAAAACATTTTTTAATTCATAGAATCAATTGAGTTATAGATAAATATAATTAATTACATGTCATGTTTCAATTAATTTGATTTATGCAGTTATATTTGGGTTTAATTAATAAATAACAGATTATATGGAAGTTAATGTGCATTGACAAACTATTTAGTATAAATTTAATGTTAAAGTATCATTTTATCTATAAAAAGTTAAAGGATATTACATTTTTTAAAAAGCCATTTAAAAAGTAAAAGAGCTATATTTAGATAGGTAATTATATGAAAGCAGTAACTGAAACTAATGGTGGAATAATGGTAGATATAGAGGTTTCTCCTAAATCAAAGAAGTTTGAAATAATTGGTTACAATGAGTGGAGAGAAAAAATAGAAATTCTAATAAAATCAGTTCCTCAAAAAGGTAAAGCTAATAAAGAAATAGTAAATGAATTTTCGCGTCTTACTGGATCTCAAGTTGAGATTATTTCAGGGCTTAAAAGCCATCACAAGACTCTCAGAGTTTATAATATCTCTAAATCCGAATTTTTACATATTTTAAAGGATAAGTTTAATTTAAAATACAATGATAGTTGATATTTGGAAATTAGATTAGAACAAATATTATATATCTAAAAGTTGAGTTATTTTTATACATTTTAATATTATATAAAAAAAACGAAAATTATCTAATTTATGCATGAATTCTCGATTATATCATTTAGGTTAAAACAGGATATTATGCGTAATATTTAATTAAGGATATAATAGTACAGGCAATCATTTAAAAACAGGTTATAAAATATGACAGGTAAAAATACAAATTATTTGCTCGCAGTTATAGTTTTTATTATGGCTACATATGCATTTTATACAAAATACTATTTTAACGCATCAGGATGGTTTTTATTAGGCTTAACTATAATTTTAATCGCATATTTTTCTAAAATTAGTGCAAATAGAAAATATTACATAGTTACACTTCCACTTCCGATTTTAGCCTTAATTTGTTTTGCACTTGAGTTTTTCTATTGAAACCAGTGAAACATTTTAAATTTAAAAAAACATAGTTCCCAACTGCAGGAACAGTTGAAAAAGTATAATGTTGACTTTTACATAATATGGGGAGATAATAAATCTGTTTTTAATGGATATACTGAAGTTACAAAAGGTAAGATAAACCTTTTAAAGATATATTCTATAAATGACAAAGTACAGGTAGAAAATTAAATCCATAAAAAAACCAAAAAAGTTTATAAGTCATTTTAATGTAAGTATAGTATGTATAATTAGAGAATTTAAACTTTTAACATGAAATTAATAGGTGAACAGTTATGAAAGCGGTTATACCGGCTGCTGGACTTGGTACAAGGTTTTTACCTGCCACAAAGGCACAACCAAAAGAAATGCTTCCAGTGTTTAATAAACCAACAATACAATACGTAGTTGAAGAAGCTGTGGCTTCTGGAATAGATGATATACTGATAATAACAGGAAAAGGTAAGCGATCCATTGAAGATCATTTTGATAGAGCTTTTGAATTGGAATACTTCCTTAAAAATGGCGGAAAAACTGATTATCTTAAGGAAGTAGAGTACATATCTGAGCTCGCTGATATTTATTACGTAAGACAAAAAAAGCAGAAGGGACTCGGAGATGCAATAGCATGTGCAAGAAAACACGTCGACGGCGATCCATTTGCAGTTTTGCTTGGAGATACCATAGCTCAATCTAATGTTCCATGTACAAAGCAGCTTATGAATGTTTATGATAAATATGAGTCTTCAGTGATTGCTATAGAAGAAGTTCCTGATGAAAAAGTAGAAAGGTACGGTATAATTAAGGGATCTAAAATCAGTGATTCTCTTTATAAAATTGAAGATCTGGTTGAAAAACCTAAATTAGCGGATGCACCTTCCAATTTAGGAATTATAGGAAGATATTTATTGACTCCTGATATTTTTGATCATATTGATGCAGTTGAACCTGGTGTCGGCGGTGAAATCCAGCTTACAGATGCTTTAAGGCATTTGGATGAAAGTTATGGTTGTATATTCAATGGTAAACTCCATGATATTGGAAATACTGTTGACTGGCTTAAAAGCTCAATTGAAATTGCAATGGAAAATGAAGATGTTAAAAAGGAATTAATAGCGCATTTAAGCAATCTTCTAAAATAATCAATGTTTTTAATTATTTTTATTAAATTTAACATTTCTTTTTTTATGATTATAAACAAATTATATAAGCAATACCATCAAAAATTGAACAGTATACTGAATTATTTATAATTTAAAAATTATGGAAAGATAATAAACTAAGTGATTTTATGAAGATTTCGATTGTTATCCCCGCATTAAATGAAGAGGGAATCGTTGGCAAAACAGTTAAATCTGTTCCAATTGAAAAATTAAAGAGCAAAGGGCTTGATGTTGAGATAGTAGTTGTAGATAACGCATCAACAGATAACACTGCTTCAGAAGCACGTGATGCTGGAGCAAGAGTAGTGTATGGAGAAAAGAGAGGATATGGTAACGCTTATTTAAAAGGATTTTCTGAAGCAGAAGGGGATATAGTCGTAATGGGAGATGCAGACGGTACATATCCTTTTGAAATGACATATGAATTCATCCAACCTGTTTTAAATGGAGAAGCAGATTTTATAATGGGTTCTAGACTCAATGGAGATATAAAAGAGGGAGCCATGCCTGCACTTCACAGATATATAGGTAACCCTTTTCTCACATGGGTTTTAAATGTTCTATTTAAAGCAGGAATTTCTGACGCCCATTGTGGAATGAGGGCTATAAAAAAAGATGTTCTGGATGATTTAAACCTTAAAAGCAGTGGAATGGAATTTGCTTCGGAGATGGTAATTGAAGCCGCTAGAAAAAATGTTAGAATGGCTGAAATTCCAATCAATTATTACCCTAGAGAGGGTGAATCGAAGTTAAGTTCTTTTTCAGATGGTTGGAGACACCTGAGGTTTATGATGCTTTACAGGCCAACACCGTTTCTTTTAGGTCCGGGCTTAGTGGTGCTGGTTGTAGGTGTAGCTTTAACTCTAGGGGTCCTTTTCGGATTCCAGTCTAGGCGGCATACTTTAATTTTAGGTAGTTTACTGCTTATTATTGGATATCAAATGCTTCTGGCGTGGATACAATTTGGAGCATTTGGAATGGTCAATGGAATCACTGGAACCTCTGGAACGATAAAGAAATTGGTGAATTACCATTCACTTGGAAGAGAACTATTTTTAGGGATTCTTCTTTTAGTCTGCGGGATACTTGTAGGATTTAAGGTACTCTTCAGCTGGCAGGCAGTTGGATTTGGAGCTCTCTCGGAGATTCAGTTTGCCACACTGGCTCTGATACTATCAATCTTAGGAATTCAAACCATATTCTCAGGAATATTCTTGAGCTTGCTGCTGTTAAATAGTGACTATGACGATTAATTTGAGTTGAGGAAAATTTTTAATTTTCCGAACCCAAAAATAGAAAATTTTTGAGATTTGTGGATTGTAAATTTATCTACCAAAATCAAAGTTTTTTGAGGTTGAGAAAAATCGAAGCTTACGAAAATCGTAGATTTTTGTGCCTTCAAAAACCGAAGGTTTTTGATGCACCGAACATTTCATGTTCGAGTGCTCCAAAAATTCTACGAATTTTTGGGCTATGTTTTTGCAGTTCAGGAAATCTACGATTTCCTTCAACATGTAAAAAATTGAAAATTTTTTAC
>DADN01000181.1:18580-18885 GCA_002509665.1 Methanobacterium sp. UBA8 | reverse complement strand
ACATGCCCCAAACGCGAAGCGTTTAAGGGTTTCAGAGGTTGAAAATGAAAATTGCCTTTATTTATGATGCTGTTTATCCGTTTATAACTGGGGGGGCCGAAAAAAGAGTCTATGAGCTGGCAAGGCGGCTTGTTCAAAGAGGTCATGAGGTCCACTGGTATGGTATCGGGTGGTGGTGGCCTGAAAATGGACAAAAAGACATTGAAATGGAAGGTATTCATTTACACGGTGTTTGCAAGCCTATGGATTTATATGATGGTGAAAGAAGATCTGTCAGCGAAGCTGTTTATTTTGCAGTGCGGCTC
>DADN01000181.1:0-18480 GCA_002509665.1 Methanobacterium sp. UBA8 | reverse complement strand
TTTTTTGGTAAATTGGTTGAAAAATTAATGGTTAATCTTACAGGTAGAATTATAACAGTTTCCAAGAAAACAAAAGCTGATCTAAAGGCTATGAAATCCTCTGAAAAATCTGTAGTTATTCCTAATGGCATTGATTTTAATTATATCTCTAAAATNNGGCAGTTCCTGATGTAAGGGAGAAAATTCCAGATGTAAAATGCTGTATAATAGGTGACGGTCCTGAAAGGGCTAAACTGGAGAAACTAGTACAAGAACTTGATATACAAAATAATGTTGAATTTAAAGGCTTTATGAAAGATTACAGCGACTTAATTTCATACATGAAATCCTCTGAAGTTTTTGTTCTGCCTTCCACAAGGGAAGGATTTGGAATTGTTGTAATTGAAGCAAATGCATGCGGACTTCCAGTTGTGGTTGTAGACAGTAAAATGAATGCCGCATCTGACCTTATAGTTAATAATAAGAATGGAATTATATCTGATTTTTCTAAAGAGGATATTGCAGAGAATATAATTAACATGATTGACAAAAAGAAAGAAATGCAGAATGACTGTATTCAAACTTCAAGAGAATACGATTGGGATAAAATTGTGGATGCACTTGAAGAATTTTACAAAGGCTAAACTGTTATTTTTAGATAATAGCGTTTTTTATGATTAATTTAATTGAAGTGAGAAAAATGAAGATAGTTCAAACGCCAGTCAGGTTTTACCCGTTTATAGGCGGTGTGGAAAATTATGTGTATTATTTATCAAAGGAATTAGTTAAACTAGGCCATGACATTACTGTTGTTTGTGCAAATGAACCTGTTTCAAAAAAACAGGAAGTTATTGATAATATAACAGTAAAAAGGTTGTCCTACTTTGGTAAAGTTGCAAATACGAATATAACTCCACAATTACCCTTTGCACTATCAAAAGAAGACTTTGATGTTATTCATACTCATGTACCTACTCCATGGAGTGCTGATTGGAGTAATATAGTCTCTAAATTTAAAAAAAAGCCTTTAGTTGTTACTTATCATAATGATATAATTGGAGATGGCATTGCAAATTATATTGCAGGATTTTATAATTCTACAGCTTTAAAATCACTCTTGAATAAAGCAGATAAAATAATAATTACTCAGCCTAATTATCTCTATTCGTCACCTTATCTGGGAAATTATAAGGATAAAATTGAAGTTATACCAAATGGAGTTGATGTAGATAAATTCAAGCCGCTTGATGTGGAAAAACAGGAAAACAGCATATTTTTCCTGAGCCTCTTAGACGAATTTCATAAATATAAAGGTCTGGACTATTTATTAAATGCATTAAAAATAGTAAAACGTGAAATAGAAGATGTAAAATTAATAGTTGGTGGAAAAGGTAAATTACTGGACTATTACCGCAGCATGGTCAATGAAATGGGTTTAGGAGATAATGTTGAATTCCATGGTTTTATTCCAGATGAAAAAATTGTGGAATACTACAGTAAATGCAGCGTTTTTATACTGCCTTCCATCTCATCGAAACAAGAAGGCTTTGGTATTGTTGCCCTTGAAGCGCTTGCATGTGAAACTCCAGTAATAAGCACAGAGATTGTTGGTGTAGCAGCCGATGTTAAAGAAAGTAATTCTGGAATTATTGTACCACCTAAAGACGTAGATAAACTGGCAGATGCAATACTTAAAATATTGGCTAATAAAGATTCATCATGTAAAATGGGAATTAGTGGAAGAAAACTTGTAGAGGAAAAGTATACATGGGCAGGCATTGCTAAAATGGCTGAAAAACTTTATAAAGACTTGTTATAACTAATAGTTATTCAAACAATTTAGGAATATTATAATACTATTGGTCAAATAAATAATAGCTGTTAAAAATTTGAAAATATAAAATTTGGTGAAAATATAATTCAGAAAATTTCATTATTAAGGAGAACAGTGAATGCTTGGCAATATAAATAATTTTGGAATTAAAAAATGGCTTGTAACTCTTATTTCTATACTTTTTATAACGGATATTATAATAATTTTAAATATTCCCTTTTTAAGGGAATTTATGGCATTTGTCAGCTTCATCACTATTCCTGGAATACTGATTCTTCACATATTGAAATTAAATAAAATAGAATTTGTTAAAAAAATAGTTCTCATGATAGGTTTAAGTGTATCATTTCTTATATTTATGGGCCTGCTGTTGAATAGTCTTTACCCGATTATATTAAAACCATTATCTTTAGCGCCAGTACTTATTTTATCCAATGTAATTTTGCTGATTCTGGCACTTGCTGCATATATAATGAATAGAAATGACTTTAATTTAAATGATTTTTTAAATATAAAAATTGATTTAAAGGGTAAATTAGTTTCGCCATTAATTTTTCCAGCTTTATTTCCATTTATGGCCGTATTTGGTACTTATTTGATGAATTTAACGCAAAATAATTTTATTTTGCTTGCAATGCTGCTTTTAATTCCAGCTTATATTATTGCAATAACTATTCTAAAAGATAGAATTCCTGGCGCTACTTATCCATTTGCTCTCTGGACAATTTCCTTAAGTTTACTCCTGATGAATGGTATCACTTCATTCCATTTAATGGGCAGAGATGTTCACTATGAATATTATTCTTTCCAGCTGGCTCTTCAAAGCTTTCACTGGGATATAAATACTTATTTAAACCCTTATAATGCATGTTTAAGCATTACAATACTCCCCACCATTTTACAGTCTCTTTCCAATCTTAACGGCGAATATATTTTTAAGATCTTCAGTTTGATAGGATCATTCATCCCTCTAGTGGTGTATGCTGTATC
The DNA here is from genome assembly GCA_002509665.1 of Methanobacterium sp. UBA8. Lineage (GTDB taxonomy): Archaea > Methanobacteriota > Methanobacteria > Methanobacteriales > Methanobacteriaceae > Methanobacterium_D. The sequence continues at coordinate 15,677 of DADN01000181.1, read as the reverse complement.
TAAAAAGTACCTTGAAAATAAATATGCATTTTTCGCTGGTTTACTTTTCTCATTCCAGCTGTTTTTTGTATATCTTTTAGGGGCTGTACGGCAAGAAGTAGCAATTTTATTCTTCTTTTTGGTAATAATGGTTCTATTTGCATCAGACATGGGTAAAAATACAAAAAAAATACTATTTGTTATTTTGATGTCTTCAGTAGTTGTCTCACATTATACTACAGCGTACATTTCATTTGTCCTTGTTTTACCCATACTGCTAATGCCTTTCTTTAAAGGACTATTCATCGATAGGAAACTTAAATTTACAAATTTTGATGTAATAATTTTATTATTCTTATTTATCTTAGTGTGGTATGTTTTATTTGCAAAAGTGCAGGCGAGTGCAGGTAGTCAAGTAATTCAATCGACTATAGCAGGCATATCTGGAGATAGGGGAGATTATGTCCTTGGGGTTCTGGGTATCGTGCTTAAATCCGTTCCAAATACTATAAGTGTTATCGTGCATGATTTAATCTTTGTTACCATAGGGGTAGGCCTTTTAACTATACTGCGAAACTATAAAAAGTTTACAAAAAAAATTGATCCAGAGTATATAGTTGCAATATTTGTATCTATAATACTGCTGGTATTGTTCCTTGTTCTGCCGTATATATCAGTAGCTTATGATGCTGTAAGGTTATTCTTCCAGTTATTAATCTTTTTAGCTCCTGTTTTTATTATAGGGGCAATGAAAATTGCAAAAATTATTAAAAGACCAAAATGGGATATTTTAATAGTTTTAATTCTTTTACTTTCTTTATTTTCATGTGCAACGTATCTCCAGTATCATTTTTATGGTGAACCATATTCACCGGACTATGATGCAAATGGCCTCGTTAGAAACGAAGGATATATCTATAATCAGGAAGTAATAGGTGCAACATGGCTTAAAGATCATTATATGGATAATTATACTACTTATTCTGAAGGTAGAGGATTGATAGTATTTTTAACTGCATATGGTAATGAAAGTACTAATATGAATTTAAATAATTCAATATTTAGCTGGAATAAAACTGTAAATAGTGGTTATATTTATTTAGGGTATCTGAATGTCAATAAAAATGAAGTACTGCCAATATACACTAATCTAAATGTTCAAAATATGAGCAATTATTCAAGTTTCTTTTTAAGAAAGAGTAAAATCTATGATAACGGGGGAAGCCAGATATGGCTGTAGATAAAGATCTAAAGAGTTCAAAAATCCTTTTCATTCATCATACTGCAATGTGGTACCGGAAACCTTTTTTCAGGATGTTAAGTAAAATTTACGATGTTAAGTATTTATTTACCAACGTTGAAGGCTACAATAAAACATATGATACGGATTTGTCCCAAAAGATCGAGGGACTGGAAGGAGTAAATTATGAAGTGGTTAAAAATTATTTTGGAATATCCTTTGGCGCAATTAAAAAAACTATGGGAAAATATGATGTATTTGTTGGAGGAAGCTGGGATACTCCTACAGATCTTATAGAAACATTATTATATTTCATTATTGTTAAATTACGAAGGAAACCTTTTATTTTATGGAGGGAAGACTGGGATTGGAATGTTAAATCTCTTAAAAGGTCTTTTGTAAAATTTATGGCAGGATTTATAGGTAGAAACGTGGATGCTATACTTTTACCTGGTTCTAAACACCGGGAATTTTTCACATCACTTGGAGTCTCACCTGATAATATTTTTATAATGCCCAACGTGAGCAATATAGAATCAAATGATAAAGACTTTCAAAATAGGGAAAAAATTCGAGAGGAACTTAATTTAGAAAATAAAAAAGTTATTTTGTATGTAGGGCGTTTAATAGATCTTAAAGGCGTGGACTATTTAATAAAAGCTTTTTATAAACTTCACAAAGAATGTCAAGATGCTGTCTTACTTGTTGTAGGTGATGGGCCAGAAAAGTCAAAATTGGAAGTACTTGCAGGAGAACTTGGTATAAATGATAATGTTATTTTTACGGGAAATATTGATAACAGTCTCCTTGGAGGATACTATTTATTATCCAATGTCTTTGTCTTACCTTCAATAACTACCTATTTTGCAGATGCATGTCCCCTTGTGGTTAATGAAGCCATGTATTTTGCAAAACCAGTAATTACAAGTGATGCAGTTGGAACCACGTTCATGATTCAAAATGGTAAAAATGGGTATATAGTCCCTGAAAGAGATGTAGATTCACTGTTCAATGCCATATATAAAATAATATCTGACCCTGATTTAGAGGAAAAAATGGGTAATGAATCAAAGAAGGTAATTGAAGAAGGTTTCAGGTATAAAAATATGGTCGATGGGTTTACGAGTGCACTGGAACATGTAACTAATGGAAAAAAGTGAGACTATCCTTAATATAAATATAAGAATTCATTGAATATCTAAACTACCTAAAACTAGATAAATAATAGTGTAATAATCAGCAAGGTGAACATTTGACGGAATATAAACTATTTGTACAGAGAATTGGTCTGGTTGGAATAACAAATATATTAATAAGCTTAAGTTCGCTTATTTTGCTGCCTGTTTTAAGTAAAAACCTTTCAATTCAAGATTATGGGATCTGGGGGATGTTTAATACAACAATTACCTTTGTGCCTCTGCTGGTTAATTTAGGACTTCCCTATTCAATGGTTAGATTTTTGGCTGTTAAGCATGATAAAACTGAAATAAGGGAAGAATTTTATTCAATAACGCTTTTAATGTTAGTTATGGGTGTAATTGCTGCATTGGCACTTTTACTGTTTTCAAAACCAATAGCAGTAAAGATTTTCGAGGGTAATGTCACAGTAGCTATGCTGCTGGCCGCAAGTGTTCTGGTATTTGTTGTTTATAACTCATTTGCCACCTACTTCCGGACATTTCAACAGATGAAAGTTTTTTCACTGCTTTCGCTGCTGCAGGTATACTCTATGGTAGCCGTGATAATATTGATGATAGGATTTGGTTATAAAATAGATGGTGTGGTATTTGGATATTTTGTTTCTCAGATTATTGTAGCTTTAATTGCAATAGCATTCGCTGTACGTCAGGTTGGAATCAAATTTCCTCGATTTAAAAATATTAAAGAATATTTATCATTTGGTATACCAACTGTCCCTGGAAATTTATCCAGTTATATGGTTGAATTCAGCGATCGTTATGTAATTGCAATTTTACTTGGAACTGCTTTTGTCGGTTATTATAATCCGGGATATACGTTAGGTAGTGTATTAACAATGTTTGCAGCGCCGTTTTCTTTTCTTTTACCTTCTTTATTGGCATCTTATTATGATAAAAATAATATAGATGAAGTAAAAATTCACCTGCAGTATTCCCTTAAGTATTTTTTACTGATAACTATACCTGCAGTTTTTGGCATATCATTCCTATCAAAACCGCTGCTTGTTATATTATCAACGCAGGAAATAGCTTTGCAAGGATATTTAGTTACACCCTTTGTTGCTTTAGGTGCATTATTATTTGGTATCTATGGTATCATCAGCCAGATATTAGTTTTAGAAAAGAAAACAAAAATAATAGGTTATTTATGGATGATTACAGCTGTTATCAATTTAGGTTTAACTATAATATTTGTACCTTATTTTGGTATCATAGCTGCGGCAATTAGTACATTGATTGCTTACATATTTGCCTGCATAATTACAGTCTATTACTCTTTAAAGTACATTAAATTCGAATTTGATCTAAAATTTACATTTAAAAGTATTATTGCATCTATTTTGATGTCACTTCTAATTGTATTGATTAATCCTACTAGTGTCATAGGGATAATAATAACTATTGCTGTATGTGCTGCTGCTTATTTAGTGATTATTCTTTTATTAAAGGGTATTTCGCCTGATGAACTGACATTCTTTAAAAAATTAGCTGGAAAATGAGAAAAATTATATTAAAAATTTAGAAAAATAGTAATTAGTCTTTAAGACAGAAGTCCATGATAATCTCTTTTATTTCCTCTTTTGATAGTTTTCCGGTTAAATCCGAATTATAAATGGAACATTCATCATTTTTGGTATTTATTGTGTGTAGTTGATTTACTGCACTGACCATTCCATCTTCTGTTTGTATTTCTTCATTTTTAATTAAATCCGTATTGTGGATAGCACGTTCATCACTATTTTTCTGGGAGTTTATAATGTACAATTTTCCGTGATCTACTGCATTTAATGTTTCATCTTCTGTCATTAATTCTTCGTAGGTTTTTTCTCCCATTCGTTTACCAATTATTTGTATTTCTATATCTTCGGGTTTATAGCCATACAATGGGGCAAATTCTTCAATCATAACCTCCGCAAGGTCTACAATGTTTAGTGCAGGCATTTTAAGTATGAAAATTTCTTTTCCTTTTGAAATTTCACCTGCTTTAAGAATCAGTTGAACTGCCTGAGGAATGCCCATGATAAAGCGGGTCATATCTGGAGAGGTTATTGTAATTGGTCCGCCTTTTTTTATCTGGTTTTTAAATAATGGCACTACTGATCCTCTTGAATCAAGCACATTTCCAAATCTGACACAGGAAAAAACAGTATCTTTATCACCAGTATAGTTGTTAGCAGATATGGTGAGGCGTTCTGCTAAGAGTTTAGTTGCTCCCATAACATTTATGGGATTAACAGCTTTATCGGTACTGATAACTATTACTTTATCAACGTTTTGATCTAAAGCGGCGTTTAAGACGTTTTGAGTGCCTATAACGTTGGTTTTAACCGCATCAAATGGATTATATTCACATAATGGAACATGTTTAAGTGCTCCTGCATGAAATACTATATCCACACCTTCAAGAGCTCTCATTAACCTTTCATTATCTCGGATATCTCCTATCAATATTCTAATTTTATCTGAATTTAGTTCTTGTTCTAATTCAAATAAACTGGTTTCATTGTTATCTAAAACACGAACTGCTTTTGGGTCATGTTCTAGAAGTTTTTTGACAATTTGACTACCAATGGAGCCAGTTCCACCAGTAACAAGTACTACTTTATCTTTATAAAACGATTCCATGAGTATTCAACCATAAAATTCTTTAATCTCTTGAACTATGATGTCCATATCCTTTTCTTTAAGAGAGGGATACATTGGTAAAGTTAACACTTTTTTTGAAAGTTCTTCTGTAACTGGAAGTTCACATTCATATTTCATTGAATTTTTATAGAAATGAGTTAGGTGAACAGGATCAAAATATATTTTGGACATGATACCTTTATCTGCCAGATGTTTCATAAGTTCATCTCTATTATTGGCTATGATCGTATATAACTGGTATACATGGTAATAACTTTCAGGAGGTGTAATTGGTTTTATCCCATTTATATCGTTTAAATGTTTATTTAAATACATAGAATTATTACGCCTCATACTGATCATTTTATCTACTTTATTGATCTGTGCTATTCCAAGTGAAGCAGTTAGATTAGACATTCTAAAATTGAATCCAAGATCTACGTAATCGAAAGGTTCTAAAGATGTGAAATAATTGGAGTGTTCGAGCCGGCCATGTGATCTTATCAAATTTAATCTTTCAAACACTTCTTCGCAGTCAGTTACTACAGCTCCTCCTTCTCCTGTTGTCATGATTTTATTCTGACAAAAACTTAAAACAGCAGAATCTCCAAAGGTACCTACCTTTTCATCGCCAATTTTAGCTCCCTGAGCCTCAGCGGCGTCTTCTATTAAGATAAGATCATGATCTTCAGCTATTTCTTTCAGTTCTCTAATTTTACATGGGCATCCGCCGTAATGTATGGGTAAAATTGCCTTTGTTTTATCTGTTATCATTTCGTTTACACTTTCAGGGTCTAAACCTAATGTTTCTCTTTCAATATCTGCAAAAACAGGTTTTGCTCCCACAAAGAGGGGTGAATTAGCCGTAGCGATGAATGTAAATGATGGAACTATTACCTCGTCCCCTTTAGTGATATTGTGGGCAAGAAGAAGGGAATGCAATGCTGAAGTTCCTGAATTAAAAGTTACTGCATATTTAGTTCCTATCTTTTCTTTGATTAAGTTTTCAAACTCTGTTACCTGCGGCCCAACTGCCCAGTTCATACCAGATTGAATTTCATGTGCTACATGGTTTACGTCTTCGTCGTCCCAGTATATTTTAAATAGGGGAATTTTCCAGCTCATAATTAATCCTCAAATTTTTTTAAAATTTGTGGTTCAGAAACGCTATGTGTTTCTTCAACCTCTAGTTCTTTTATTTCTTCTTCAGTTAATTTTCTAATTACTTTAGCAGGTGTGCCAAATGCAATCGAATTTTCAGGTATATCTCTGTTTACAAAACTAAAAGCACCTATAATTGAATTTTCTCCAACAGTGATATTTGGCATCACCACTGAATGTGTCCCAATTCTACAATTCTTTTTAAGTGTAATGGGGCCTTCTTTATTGTCTATTGTAGATACAGAATAAATAGAACAGTGAGATCCTATTTGGACGTGATCTTCAATAGTGACATTATTTTTAGCATTGATATATGTAAAAGCCCCGATATCGGTCTTATAACCTAATTTTAAATTATCTTTATTTTGTACAATCCAGTTATATTCGTTTAATTTTCTTTCCTCAATTTCAGGAGGTTTCCAGCTTTTAAATCGATCATCTGACATAATTTTAGCCTTAATTTATAAATTGAGTTTTTTATTCATTAATTTATTGTCTAGTGTAATACTACTTAAAATGTCTGCTACTCTTTTCCCCGTTTTTCCATCGCCGTAGGGGTTTTTAGAATTTTGTAGGACTCTTCTAAATTTATCATCGTAAATGGCTTTTGTAATTGCTTCTTTTATTTCTTCTTTATTGTGATTTACATCAATTACATTTGAAGCTCTTTCTCTTCCTTCCTGCCTTGAGCCTATGTTTATAGTAGGTAATTTAAATGAAGGTGCTTCAATAATACCGCTGCTTGAATTACCAACCATGATACTCGCGACATTCATTAAGCTCAGATATTCTATGCTTGGAATACTTTTATATGTTTGAATAAATGAATAGCTTTCATAATCTTTTATAACTTCTATGATTTTTCTACCACCTGCATCCGCATTTGGATAGATTATTATGGTCTGATTTTCAAGTTCCACCAAAGCGTTAAGGGTTTCACGAGCTTGCTGCGCTGCACTTTTGGATTCTAATGTTGTAGGGTGCTGAACAAGTAGAATAACTGGTTTGGATAAATCTAGATTATATTTTTTGCTGATTATTTTAGTATCTATTAATTTTTCATTTAGGATATAGTCTAATCCTGGCGCTCCCACTACAAAAATATTATCTGGATTTTCTCCCATTTTTATTGTTCTTTCTGCACTTTTTTCAGTTGCTGGGAGATGTATATTGACCATTTTTGTAATGGCGTGTCTTGCATATTCATCTACAGTTGAGGTAATTTCACCCCCATGAAGGTGAGCTGTGGGAATGCTTAAATAAGCCCCTACAATTGCGCCTCCTAACATTTCACCCCTGTCTCCAAGTAGAAGTATTAAATCAGGATTAACCTTCAAAACTAACTGTGAAAGTAGTTTAATGAATTCACCTATAAAATTAACCATAGAACTTTTATTATCTTCATTGAATGTTGCATTAACTGTATGGAATTTAAAACCGTCTTTTTTTATGTCATTTAATGTCATCCCAAATTCTTTCATGAGATGCATTCCAGTTACTGCTAGTTCTAAATCTATATCTGGATTTTTTTCCATTTCAAATAAAACCGAGCGCATAAGGCCGTAATCTGCCCTGGTACCTGTTATGTAAAGTATTTTTCTGCTCATTTCAACTGATTCCATTTTAATAAATCATCTTTTTTGACATCTTCAATTAATTCTTTTCCTATGAGTTTATCAAGATATTTTGGCTCGATTCCTGTTCCTGGCCTTTTAATATCTAACATTTCCTCGGTTAGGATAGATCCTTTAGGGATGCCTTCTTTTGCAACTATGCTTTTTCTTACAAGCTTTTTAATTTTAATTTCATCATTTGTGGGTTTCTTTATGCCGTTTCCCAAACCTTTTTCAATATTTCTTATGGCTTTAACCATTTCGGAAAGTTCATGAGGTTCTAAAGAAGCCTTATGGTCTGGGCCAGGTAGATTTTTATCTATGGTGAAATGTTTTTCAATAATGCAGCTGCCTAAAGCCACAGCAGCTACAGACATTTCAACACCTGAAGTATGATCTGAAAACCCAACAGGCCTTTTAAATGTATATTCTAATGTTTTAATAACATTTAAGTTTGCATCCTCTTTTTTGGCAGGATAATTTGTTAAGCAGTGCATTAAAATGATATCATCGTTATATTTTTCTATTAAATTGATGGCTTCTTCCACTTCTCCTATAGTTGACATACCCGTAGATAATATAACTGGTTTTTGCTTTCCGGCAATATGTTTAAGCAGTGGAAAGTTGGTTATTTCTCCAGATGCTATTTTAAAAGCAGGTATGTCTATTTCGTCAAGTAAATCAACGCTTTCTGCGTCAAATGGTGATGAAAGAAAAATAATTCCTTTATCTTCCGCGTATTTTGCTATTTCCCAGAATTCATCAGGGGAAAGCTCTAACCTCTTTATCATTTCATATTGAGACTCTTCCCCTGAATTTTTAATTTGATATTCTGCTTTTCTAGCGTTTTTGGTGACTAAATTTTTTGTTTTAAACGTTTGAAATTTAACTGCATCAGCACCAGCTTCTTTGGCTGCGTCTACCAGCTTTTTGGCCAGTTTAACAGACCCATTATGGTTAACACCAGCTTCTGCTATAATAAAACAGTTGTTACTTATATTATCAGCTTTAATTTCCATTTTAATTACCAAGTTGAATAATTATTTTTAACTTCATAAAACTATAATTTGTTATTAGATATAAATAATTCTTAAAATAAACTACATGCGGTGATTAGATGTATAAGAATATAATGGGACTTGATAAAAAAGTCGCAGTAGTTACTGGCGGAAGTGGACTTTTAGGTAAGGAATTTTGTCAAGGATTAGCTGAATTTGGTGCTAATGTAATCATTGCTGATATTAATGAAGATCATGGTATTAAAACTTCTAATGAGCTTAATAAGCGTATTAATGAAGATAAAATTAATTATATGCATTTAGATATAACTTCAGAAGAATCAATAGATAATTTTATAGAAGAAACACTTGAAAAATATGGTAAGATAGATATACTGGTAAACAGTGCTTATCCTAGAAATAAAAGATATGGAACATCTTTTGAGGATGTAGAATTTGATAGTTTTCAGGAAAATGTGATCTCTCACATGGGAGGATACTTTTTAGTCAGCCAGAAAATATCTAAAGTCATGATGAAACAGGGAAGCGGATCTATTGTGAATATAGGGTCTATTTATGGCGTGCTGGGGCCCAATTTTTCAGTTTATGGAGATACAGGTATGACAATGCCAGTTGAATATTCATTGATAAAAGGAGGCATAATCAATTTCACGAGGTATTTATCAACATATCTGGCACCCCACAATATCAGGGTAAATTCCATCTGTCCTGGAGGGATATTTGATAACCAGCCAGAAGAGTTTGTAGAAAATTACTGTGAGAAAGTACCCCTTAACCGCATGGCAGATCCATCAGATATTGTAGGCGCATTAATATTTCTGGTCTCAGATGCCTCAAAATATATCACAGGTCAAAATATAATGGTAGATGGAGGCTTATCAGTTTGGTAGATAAAATTCTATTTGTGGGTATGGGTTCTATAGGATGCAGGCACCTTAAAAATATTAAAGAAATATTGCCATCAGTTAAAATTGCTGCGCTAAGGAGCAATAAAAGTAACATCTCTAACCCGCATGATAATTTAATTGACTGCACATTGTATGATATCAAAGATGCTCGAAAGTTTAAACCAGATATCGTTTTTATAACTAATCCCACATCAGTGCATGTAGAAACAGCTTTAGAATTTATAGATCAAGTTAAATGGATGTTTATAGAAAAACCAGTGTCAGATGACCTTCAAAAAGTGCAAAAACTTATAGATAAACATGAGGNNATGAAAATACTTTTATTCATGTTGCATGCCCTCTTAGATTCCATCCGGCACTTAAGTACATTAAAAATTATCTTGAAGATTCAACCAGGATTATCAATATAAAAATCGTATCTGGTTCTTATTTACCAGATTGGCGCCCTGAACAGGACTACAGAGAAACTTACTGTGCCAAAAATGAACTTGGAGGTGGAGTTTCTTTAGATTTAATTCACGAAATTGATTACATGAGGTGGATATTTGGGGACATATATCAGGGATACTTTGGTTCTGCAAAGATAAGTGAATTGGAAATAGATACTGAAGACATTTCGTATGGTGTTTGGAAACTTAAAAGCGGCGTATTATGTGAAATACATCTTGATTATTTCCGGAAAATTCCGCAAAGATACATGGAAATAATAACTAAAGAAGCAGTTATTACAGTTGATTTAATAAATTCTATGATAACCATTGATGATGGTAAAAATACTGAAAAAATTGAATTTGATTTTGATAGAAATGACATGTATGTAAAAGAAATGCAATATTTTTTAGAATGTATCAGTGAGGGTAAAAAAAGCTTCAATGATCTATATTTTGCAGTGGATACACTAAAATATGCTAGTTATATGAGAGACAACGCAGGGATTGTGAATTTATGAGAATTCTAATAACTATTTGTGCAAGAAAAGGTTCAAAAAGGGTTAAAAACAAAAATATGAGAAATTTAATGGGTAAACCCCTTATAGCCCATACCATAGAAACAGCAAAGAAATGGGGTAAAGCAGATCGAATTGTAGTATCAACAGATTCTGAGGAAATAGCCAAAATTTCGAAGGAATATGGGGCGGATGTACCTTTCATGCGTCCTGATGAACTTGCAAATGATACAGCCCCTAAATTACCTGTCATTCAACATGTTGTAAAATATTTAAAGGATGAAGAAGATGAAGAATTTGACTTAGTTGTTGATCTGGACCCTACCAGCCCTTTAAGGATAGTTGAAGATTTAGAAAATGCATATAATATCATGGTTAAAAAAGATGCTGTAAATTTGTTTTCAGTGTGCCCTGCAAGGAAAAACCCATATTTTAACATGGTAGAATTAGATGAGGGGGGATATGCTCATCTTTCTAAAAAGCTGGAAAATCCAGTATTTAGAATGCAGGATACGCCTTCAGTTTATGAGATGAATGCATCTATTTATATGTACTGGACAAAACATTTACTCCATATGGATAGCGTAATAAATGAAGGAAGTATCATTTACGAAATGCCGGATGAACGCTCCATTGATATAGACTCAGAAGTTGATTTTAAAATGGTAGAATTCTTTATTAAAAGCAGAAAAAGTAACCTAAGTAAAAATTAACCGAGATGTATCATGTCATAATGTTATTTTTAAATAAATTTCAGTATTTAAGAGGCTTATATATTTATTAAATATAGAAAGGGGGCTTATATATTAAATATAGAAAAATAACAAAATTTTTTGTTGATAGTAAAACTCTACGTCGTGTTCCATTATATTTTCTTTTTAGGAATTTTTTGATAGATAACTACAGGAAAAATCTAATTAATAGCATTACTGAAACTGGCGATTATACTATAAATCATGGCACTGTAATAACTGCTTCAGATGAATACCGACTAAAAATGGGTAAATTCAGCTCAATTGCACCAGGAGTTACTTTTGTTCTTAGTTCAGCTCATAGGCCCGACTGGATAAGCACTTTTCCTTTTATACAAACCGAAGACACATCCACTTTTGATCATATAGATGATAATCGTAAAAGAGGCATTATAAGCTCTAAAGGAGATATAATAATTGGTAATGATGTATGGATAGGCGGTAACGCTATTATAATGTCTGGTGTTAAAATAGGGGATGGCGCAGTGGTTGGAGCAGGATCAGTTGTTACCAAAGATGTTGACGACTATGAAATTGTTGCCGGAAATCCTGCAAAGCACATTAGATACCGATTTAATCGGGATGAAATAGATAAGTTAAAGAGAATAAAATGGTGGAACTGGCATTTAAATAAAATAATGGAAAATAGGGGCATAATGGAGTCCTCAAACATTGAACAGTTAATAGAAAAGCATTCATAGACTAGATACTGCAGTTGAAAATGCTATTTTTTTTTATTGTTTGTTAATTTTGAAATAAGTTCTATTTTGATTTAAAGGGAAATATCCTAAAAAAAGCAGTTTTTCTTATGGATTTAAAATTTTATATCTAATAGTCTTTTGTTTACATATTACTAAATATAACTTTAATTAAATTAGTGTTATATAATACTTGCAGGGATTATATGGATGAATCAAAACATTACCTTCAAATAGATATTTTAAAGGCTTTAGCTATAATATCAGTTATTATTATCCATACAATACCTTCCAACATGGTAAAACATCCATTATCTATTTTTACCATATATCAGGCAGTTCCAATTTTCTTTGTTTTAATGGCCATTAATGCTATAATGTCTTTTAAAAGGCGCAATTACACAACTTTAAGCAATATTTATCCAAAATATTTAAAAAGTCGATTTAAAAGAGTGATATATCCCTTAATTATACTGTGGATAGCGTCTTTAATTTTGGGAATTTTACTTAACAAAAATATTTACTTGGGTACATTAACAGTTATAGGTTATCTGCCTTTAACAGGACCGGGTAACTATTTTATATCTATATTACTCCAATTCATTATATTATTCCCGATTTTATACAAACTGTACAATTATAATCCTAAATATCTTTTAATATCAAGTTTTATCCTTAGTTTTGCATTTGAAATAATAGCATTTCAGGTACCAATTTTAGATAATAGTTTTTACTGGTATAAAGCGTGTATTTTAAGGTATCTATTTTTAATTGTACTTGGAATGTGGCTGGTAGATAATTTTGAACCCGGAAATTTAAAATCATTAATTATAAAAAAACCAGTATTAACAGGTTTAATTTTAAGTACTATATATATAATTGGAGTTTCAATATTTCTGTTGGAATTTCCATACTTCCAAAGTCCATGGCAGCCTCAGACCATTTTATCGTTTTTCTATCCCTTAATTTTATGTGCAATAGGGATAAGATACCTGCCTTCCTCTTCAAACAATATTTGGAACAGTTTTAGGTTGATAGGTAAAGCATCGTATCATATCTTCCTGATACAGATACTGTTTTTTGTCTCTGGGTTACAATTAATATTTTATAATATTGGTTTATATCACAACAGTGCCATGTTAGTGTCAGTAATTGGTAATATCTTAATTTTAATAGCTTTGGGACTACTGTTTTATTATGTAGAACCAAAGATATTTTCCATATTTAATCAGGGATTTTCATGGGCCTATAACTCGTATAAAATGTTTAAAGCAGCATAAATTGAACTATGCTCTTTTTAAATAGTTTTCTGCGAAATTAAAAATCGAATTTTGAGAAATGAAGTTTGTAACCGCGAAATCAAGGATATTTCTCTTTTATTTTTCGTTAGAAATGTTTTATACTCATTTATCAACTAATTCATTGATAACAGCGGTTATTCTTTCAACTGATTTTCCATCTAACTCATGAACGTATTCATTGATAAAATTCACCCTGTTTTCAGACAGTTGAGCTGAAATTTCTGGGCTAAATATTTTATTTATGTTGTCGACAAGTTCTCCTGTATTTTTTACTTCCAGTGCTATTCCATCATCGACATACATAGATTTTTCACCTAAAAAGTTTATACATATCAGTGGTTTATCTAAAACAGCTGATTCTAACCCTACTGTAGACGAAACAGTTAATATAACCTGGGAAATTGCCAATAAATATGATAAATTCTCATTTTTAGGCCGGATAAATACTTTATCTGGAAATTTATCTTCTAAAAATTTATAGGTAACTGGATCTTCATCAGGGTGGGGTTTTACATAAATCCTAAATCCATCAAGCTTTTTATTTTCACCCATTTCTTCAATAACTTCTAAATTAATGTTTTTATAAGGTGCCTGGGTAGCAAAGAGGATAATTTTGTTTCCTTTATCCTCGAAACTTAGAGCAAATTTTTTATGTTCATCAAATTCAGGTGATCCTGTAATTTCAATTTTTTCATCTTCAAATCCAAGTTTAAGTAGATAGTCTCTGCTGGAATTTCCCCAAACACATATTTTGTTAGATACAGGTTTAGGCATCAAATTAACAAAAATTTCAGGTAAACTGAAGAGCCCGTGCTGTATTTCAACGATGGGGATTCCATTTTTCTTTGCAGGTAAAATACATGTTCTTGTAATTGTAGAACGGTCGTCACCTACGATTACAATATCTGGAGAAAATTCATGGATAAAATTGTGGGATAATCTTAATTTAAACAGTAAGTAAGGTAATCTCTTTTCAAATAAGCTGTAAAATTCTCCTTTAAAAAGATAAACATCATTTTCATCTTCAAATGCTTTTTGAAGATTTTCATCTGAAAATAATGTATCAATCATTATTTCGATATCTTCATTTTTTACCCATTCAGGGTTAGTTCTAGTGATAGCTTCAAATTCAATGTCAAAAGATTTAAGATCTTCTTCTTTGGAGATAAAATGGAATTGAAAGTCACGATTCTCGGACATTTTTTTAATTACCGGAATTATATTCCTTAAATAATTAATATAAACTGCATCTATTAAAATTACTTTTCCTGCACTTTTCCCTGATTTTTCAGAGTATATATGGAGGTCTTTTAGATAATTTAAATCCCGATAATTCATCATGTCAACGATTTTATCTTTTGGTTTCCTGAAAATACTGGAATTTAAATAACTTAATTTGATATCATGTTTTCTGGCTATGTATTCTATGATTTTTCCAGTAGGTGAATTAGAACTTTCTAAATAAATGGTTTCTGTTGTATTATCCAGAGCATTTTCATAACTGGAGATTTTACTGTAAGTTTCATATAATTTAATAGCGGTTTCATATTCAAAAATAGTTTTAATATCGATTCCATCAAAATATAATGATTTTTTAATTGTTTCATCTTGAAACAGCCGGTTAATTATTTTTTTTACTTTTTTTGAGATGGATATGCCTTTGTTTCCGTCAGGTTTTAGCTGGAAAATATTTTCAATTTCGTGACTTTTAAGAAAAGATATTATTTCTTTGTCTGTAGAAAATATTTTCAATGAATTTTGAGCGGATAATTTTTTTATTTTAGGAATAACAAATAATTTTAGTTCCTGAAAGCGTACGAACTTTTCAATTGAGTATAAAGACCCTTTTCTGGTATAAATTGGTTCTAAAATGATACTTATTGTTTTGTTGTCCATTTAAACACCTAATGATAGGTAATGATTATCATTTGAAATTCTGATTATTTTTTTTATTTAAATTTACTGCAAATTACATTTTAACTTTCAGGTGTATATTTTAAGTCAAGTGCAAANNTTGTGAAATATTGAATTTTATCCTTAAAACCTTACCTGGACTTCCAAAATTGTAAGTTTAATTAATTATGCTTTGGACTATAATTATGTCTTCTTGTAAACTGCTACATTTCCGAAGTTTTTAATTAGTTGATATCCTTTAAGATTTAGTTTAGGTCCGCTTAAAGAATCTATATAGTAATCTACTTTCTTGCTTTGCAGTACCTTGGCGAAATCATCAGGA
>DADN01000116.1:21656-23506 GCA_002509665.1 Methanobacterium sp. UBA8 | reverse complement strand
AAATTTTAATCAATTTAATTAAAGGGAGTATTGAAAACAAAACGTTTAAAAATTTGCCCCCAGAATACATTTTAGAAACGATTTTTACCAATTTAATAAACACCATAGAATACATTACGAAAACAAAGACTAAAGAAAGAAAAATATTTTTTGAAACACTACTTGATGGAATAAAATATTAGTATAAATCAATGGCCAATATCTTCAATTACATGCCACCCCTAAATTGCAATGGAATGTTGAATAACTAGACTGAGCTCGTGAGAATTTACAGCTAAAATTCCAAAGAAAATAAGTAAAAGAGTGATTTTAATTTATCAACTCCTCGATTCGCGCGCATCAAACTAAATAAATTAAAAAATTATCCACAATTCCAGACATAAAAATATAATAATTACTGCACATATCTATACCAATACAAGTTTAATTGATTTTGCAACTTTAACCTGTTAATTTCACTAAATGAGGTAAAAATATTGAATTTAAACAAAAAGAATATCATAATCTTTCTTGGACCATCACTGAGTGCTGATGAAGCTTCCAAAATTCTGGATGCAAATTACCGCCCTCCCATCCAAAGAGGAGATATAACAGCAGCCATCCAGGACAATCCAGATATAATAGGCATTATAGATGGTGTTTTTCACCAGCAGCCTGCAGTTTCCCACCGTGAAATATTAGATGCACTTAAAAAAGGCATTACAGTCGTTGGCGGGGCGAGTATGGGTGCCCTTCGAGCATCGGAACTTGATGATTTTGGAATGGTTGGAATAGGTTATGTTTACAATCAATATAAAAACGGGTTTATCGAATCAGATGATGATGTTGCTATTGTTATTAACCCCCTAAATTTAGAACAGCTCTCAGATTCACTTGTCAGTATGGAATACAACTTTAAAAAGATGCTTGATAAAGGAATAATATCTGAAGAAGAATTTAACAGATTATTTAAAACTGCAAAATCTATTTTCTATCCAAAAAGAACCTATGATCTGGTTTTTAAGAATGTTGATATTGATGAGGCTAAAATTAAAGAAATTAAAAAGTTTTTAGATGAAGAAGGAATTGATATCAAACGGCAGGATGCAGTTGATGTTATAAAATACATTAAAAACATGACCAAATGAATAACAATTTCATAAGATACAGTTGATGTTATAAAATACATAATATGATAGAGTGAAATGTCAATTAATAAGAATAATTTAATTCTAATATTTATATTCAGTTAAATATAACCTGATTTATCATTTATTGAATTTTAAGGATGAGTTTATGGACATTGAACAGAAAATAGAAAAAATGAAAGAATGCCTTAATGATAAAAAAGCCATAATTGCCTTTTCAGGCGGTGCAGACAGTACACTGATTGCAAAAATAGCAAAAGATGTTTGTAAAGAAGCGACAGCCGTAACAGTAGATAATGGTGTTCTGCCGCCAGACTGTATCAGTAACGCGACGGAAATTGCAAAGGAAATTGGAATTTCCCATGAAGTGGTGAGATACAATCTCCTGGAAAATGAAACTTTTAAATCTAATTTACCCAGCAGATGTTTCATCTGTAAAAATCAAATGTATGGTAAATTACAGGAAGTAGCCAAAGATAAAGGAATTGACATGATCGTTGATGGGACAAATATCAGCGATTTACTGGAAGACCGTCCAGGAATAATGGTTAATTATGAAAAAAATATAGTCAGCCCCCTTGTATATGCCGGTTTTACAGATGAAGATGTAAGAAAAACTCTTGAAAAGCTAAATATACA
Organism: Methanobacterium sp. UBA8; assembly: GCA_002509665.1. Taxonomy (GTDB): domain Archaea; phylum Methanobacteriota; class Methanobacteria; order Methanobacteriales; family Methanobacteriaceae; genus Methanobacterium_D. The sequence goes on along the minus strand of DADN01000116.1, from coordinate 21,740 downwards.
TTATTCAACATCTACAACCTGTTTTGCAACTAGAATCTCTAGATACAGTGAAATAACCCCTAAAAAAATAAACAGGATAAGCTA
>DADN01000116.1:18941-21638 GCA_002509665.1 Methanobacterium sp. UBA8 | reverse complement strand
GTTGAAAAACTTCTAAATATGGGAATTTTAAATCATATAAACTCCGAATTAAAAGCAGTTGGTTTTAAACGTGTTGCACTTGATATCAGTGGTTACGGCGAGCCTGGGAAAGAATTAGTTGTTTATAAACCGTGTAAGGATGAAGAAAATAAAATAATGTTTGAAACAGAACTGCCCTATGAAGTAGATATTAAAAATACCTGTTTGGAGCTTAAAAAACTAGGATCTACTAAATGTTCAGAGCAAATGGGGATAGCAATGCTTGAGATAGAAGGAAGAAATGTAACAGTATTTAAAACAGGAAAAATAGTTGCTAGACGTGTTGCAGATAAAGAAGATGCAGAAAAGATTTTAATTGACGTTCTGCCCCGCATTAGAAGAAAATTAGAGTAACTTTGAATGATTATCTTCTTATTTTTTTTACATTCAAATTTTTACCCATTTAAAATATAATTAGAAGTCTTTATGCACACTTCCACTGGCTTTTCTTCTAGAACTGGTAAATTTTTTCCAGAATCCCCTTGTATCTTCACTTTCAAAGGAGATATACCTCCCCGTAACTTCAATTTCTACCCCATCAACCATCACATTATTTATAAATAGTTCAATAGTTGATGCATCTTCTAAAAGGTCGTTTGCTTTGTAATCGTAGTCTATCACAAGATCATCGTAGTTATAAACATTTTTGATGGTACTTCTAATTGCCTCTTCAATTAAATTAAATACTGTTTCAACTACTGGAACATTTGCCCACCAGCAGTATCCAAGGATTAACTTAAGCAGTATAGTTTTAACAGAGACTTCACCATCAAGCTTGGAAACAACTTTGATATTTCCATTCTGTGATGTTATTTTGAGAGTAAGTAGTGATTCCGACATCTTAATCCTTAATTGCTTTTATTAGGTCTGTAGCTCTTACAAGTCCTGTTAATTCTCCATCAACATCTATAACTGGTATCTGCTCAATATTATGATGCCTCATTTTATTGGCACATTCTGTCACAGTGGTTCTTGTGGTGGCTGTTACTAAATCAGATGCAGAAACATCCTTAACTTCTTTATCAGAAAATTTAAGATGGTTTTTTATGACATACAGAACATTTGTACTGTCCCATGACCATTTATCTCCTTCAGTACCTACAGATGTGTTATGTACGGTTCGCTCAGAAACAACCTCACTTTCATTTATAAAGTCAGTTTCAGTGAGTATTCCAGACAATTTACCATCTTTATTCAATGCAATAAGCACCTTAAATCCAGAATACCTCATCATTTCAAAAGCTACATTCAAAGGAGTTCTTTCCCAGGTTGTAGGAATGTTTTTAATCATATAATCTTTAACTGGTTCTCCAATATTTAATTTAGATAATGCATTTTGTATCAAGTCAAATGCAGTAACTAAACCAACTAATTCCCCATCATGAACAACTGGAACTCTTCGTATGTTGTTCTCTATCATTTTGATTGCAGCATCTTTAATATCCTCATCCGGAGTAGTTGTTACCAGATTTCTAGTCATTATAAGAGCTATTTGTTCTTCATCAGGGTTATTTACAAGATCAGATCTTGTAACTAATCCAACAAGTGTCTTTGTTCCAGATTTTACAACAGGCAGCCCTGACACGTTCTTTTCTCTCATTAATTCCAAGGCATTCAAACGGTTCCCTGGAACCTGTATATAGTGTATCTCCTCTGACATTACCTCTTTTACAAGCATTATTACACCAACTAATAAGTTAAAAATAATTATAAAACAGATATTCAATCTAATGCACGACTAAAACGGGGCATTGTGATGATCGTACCACATTTTCAGTCACACTTCCAAGTAAAAATCGGTCCAATCCATGTTTTCCTGAAGTGCCCATTACAATAAGGTCAATACCTTCTTCTTTCACAGTATTGATTATGACATCTGAAGGAGAACCTTCTTTAGTACTAACGGTCAATTTAACCTCTTTTTGGCATTCACCTTCAATTTTACTTTCCTTTAATATGTCAGAAATCGCTTCCAGTGATTTACGCCCTTCTTCTTTTAGCATCTCTTTAATTCGTACTATCAGATCTTCTGCAGGCAATCCAACCAGCGATGATGTCTCAATTACATTTAGAGCTATGAGTTCTGCACCATTCAATCTTGCAAGCCATATTGCATGTTCTGCAGCCTTGTTTGCATACTCAGAACCATCTGTGGGCAGTAAAATTTTTTTATACATGAATTCACCTCTTAAGATAATATATGACTTAATAATATATATTTTAATTGTACTGATTCAAATATTATACAAATTAGATTATTAATTTTTACTTAATTAAAAGCTGACTTAATATTTAACGTATTACTAAAACAGGACATTGTGCCGATCTCATGGTGTTCTCAGCCACACTTCCAAGTAAAAATCTATTAACACCATGTCTTCCTGAAGTTCCCATTACTACAAGGTNNATATTTTCTTCATCTATAGTTTTGAGTATTTTATCTGCAGGAGATCCTTCCTTAAACTTTAAATCTAATTTAACATCCTTCTGACATTTTCCTTCATCCATAATTCCTGCCAGCATATTTGAATATTCATCAAATACCCCTTGTACGTCCTGCTCTAATTCTTTTTTTAGTTCAGCTTTGTTAACTGATCTAATCCCTCCAAATCTCGGTGTTTCAACTACATATAAAACCAGTACCTCTGCACCACTTCT
>DADN01000116.1:0-18926 GCA_002509665.1 Methanobacterium sp. UBA8 | reverse complement strand
GGCAATAAAATTTTTTTATACATTAATCCACCTCATCATTTTCTAAAACGCCCATATTCATGACCTGCCTGCAAAATTTTTCAATTATTTGATCATGTCATCATATCTGAATTTATTTAATCAACAATTTATAAAGTTTAACTAATAACTCCCATAACATCCAGTAATAAGCGTTTAAAATATTCCTACACCGTAAAATGCCTTAAATTAATTAATATATACAATATTGCCTTCTGTGATTAAACCAACTACCTCTTTCGGCTCTGTTCTGTTAATGAGGGACAATATTGGATTATCTGAAAATTCTTTTACAATGATAATATCTGCTGTACTTCCCTCTTTTATACATCCTGTATTTAAATTAAAAGCATTTGCAGCGTTTATTGTGGCCATTTTAAATATTTCCAGGGGAGAAAAATATTCTCGGTAATAGCCACGGGTGACTTTCAAGGCATATTCCATTTCCCTCAACATATTAGGGGAATTAAACATTATATTATCTGTTCCAAGAAGTACATTTATTTTATGTTTAAGCATGTCATTTAGTGGAGGAATTCCAACCGAAAGTGTTCCATTTGATCGAGGGCATGAGACCACAGAACTACCGCTGTTACCTATCAATTTTAAATCGTCACCAACTGGAGCTGTGACATGAATTAAAGCATTTAAATCTGATTCAACAGCCCTTTGAACTTCACTCTTTCCAGTTGCTTTAATAGAATCCTCCTGCAGTTTTTCATATTCTGCAGTGTGTATTGCAGAAATTTTCCCATGTTTTTCACATATTTTAGCAATTAAAGCCACCACTTCATCCCTTATTTCTCCAAATCCACTTAAGCCTATGCCATCACATGATTTAAGGAGATTCTTAGTGATGCTTTTAATTTCTCCCTTTTTCACGTCAGGATCAAAGAATGAATTATCTCTCCCAAGAACTATTTTTCTTATGGGAATATCTTTAGAGGCTTCTTCTAACAAATGTATCCCTTCAAGACCCCCTTCTCTAAAATCAACGAAAGTACTGGTACCGCTTGCGAGCATATCATTCATAGATCGTTTCATAGAAGCTATAATTTCATCAGGATTTGATTCTTCAAGTATTCGATGTTTAAGGCCGTTTGGTGGTTTAACAATCTCAGCTATACTCTTTCCGTCCCCGACATCACTGGCTATAGAATCACCAATATGCACATGGGAATTAATAAATGCCGGGGCTACAATACATCCCCTTGCATCAATTTTTTTGCCACTTTTGACTTTATCTTTAGTAATTTCAATTATTTTATCATCTTCGATTACTACATTTGCCTTAATGGCTCCCATATCTTCCCCGTACAGTATTTTAGCATTTTCAATTGTTATCATGTGAATCAGAGTTTTAGTTTGTTATCCAAAAATATGATTTAGAATTACTTTATTATCTTTTTAGTTTAAGTATAAAAATTTGAATGTAAAATTAAAAAATAGAAAAATATAAAGTTAAGATGGAATATCTAGAAAGATCTTCCATTATTATTCTCATTTATCTCAGAAACTTTCTTATTATAATCCGCTTTAACTGTACCGTGCTTGTATTTAAAGTAAACCTTGTAAGTTTTGTATGCTCCAGATTTAAGCCCGTAAGTGTAAATATTTTTATAATAAGTACCGTACCACGCCCTGGTATAACAAACCCCCGAAGAAGCAGTTCCCTGGTTTTTAACCGCCACGTACAAATAATTTCCGGATTTATAAGCTTTTGTTATTACAAGGTCCGGTTTCGGGTTTACTGCAGTATTATACCATTTTTCAGCGGCAGCATTATCGTAAGCTGTAGTTTGAGCAGTAGTTGGAAATTTACCGCTCCAGTTGCCTACAAACGCACACATTCCATTATTGTTCCGCCATACCTGAACACCATTGTAAGTTGTATACGTGGTTATCTTTTCATAATTTTTAGTGTTAGCATCCACGAAATTTGTCGCTCCCCTTAAGAAATCATAAACTATCTCTGCCCCATTCCAGCCAGTAGCATAATAATTTCCCCCTGCGCCATTGAACATCTTTGCAAAGTTGTAAACCGTTTCGGTGGGATTTGCGACTTCATTTCCATTAACCCAACCAGTTGAAAAGCAGGTATGCAGCAGGATTACTGGAATATTTTTCTTAAATGGTGCTGTAAACAGTTTTCCATTCCACCCTTCACGCATTTGACCATTTGTGCCCCAAATAAATCCATTAGATCCCACAAGTGCGAAAGGAGCTTTTGCTGTTCCACCGTTTCCATTGTAGTTTCCGGACTGGTAACCACCATGCCCTGCATAGATCACAGCGTCCGCTTTGTACATCCCTTTTATAATGTTTTTAGTAGTCGCATTTTCTTTATAAAGCGTCACGACCTTGTAACCCTTACTTTTTAGAGTTTTACCGAGCGTTGAAGCTTCATTGTAATTATTAGAATCAGATATAATAAGAATATGGGCTTCAGCTGCAGGTAAAAAAATAAAAACACCCACCAGAAATGCAGCTAACGTTAATTTTAATAATTTCTTTTTAGATTTATACAACTTCATACCCCACAAATAAATAAGATATTTAATATACTGTTAAAAATCACATCAATATCCTTTTTATTACATATTTAAGTGATTTAAGGCACATGTTAATAAAACTAACGTTAAATAAAACTTATTTTAATATGATAATACTAAAAAATAATTATTTAAGATTTATTCAAAATATCTTTAAAGTGACTATAAAAAAAGTTGATAAAATTTTGTTTTTACCCAATTTTAAGAGCATATATCCCTAAATTTAATAATAATTACCTATTGTACTTTTAACAAGTTTAAAAAATGTTTTAGATCATTTTTAAGAGTTATACGCAAATAATTCCATGATTTATAAACATTTGAAGTTATAAGATCTAAAGTTGGAATTCCGCCAAATATATTTCCCCCCACATTACTATCATACCACTTTTCAGCCGCAGTATCATCGTAAGGAGTAGTTTGAGCGGCGGTCGGAAATTTACCATTCCAGTTACCTACAAAAGCTGCTATTCCATGGTCATTCCGCCATACAAGGGTACCATTATAATTAGTACTTTTTGTTATCTTTTCAAAGTTCTTATTGTTGGCATCGGCAAAGTTTGTTGCCCCATTTAAAAAATCATAAACTATTTCTCCACCGCTCCATCCAGTAGCATAGTAGTTTGCCCCTGAGCCAGTAAACATTCTTGCAAAGTTGTAGACAGTTGCAGTAGGGTTTGCAACCTCTTTATTTTCAACCCAGCCGTCTGAAAAACATGCGTGCAGCAATATCACAGGAATATTCTTTTTAAATGGCGGTTTAAATGCTTTTTGTTCCAGTCCAGTACTCATCTGGCTGCCTATGCCCCATATAAAACCATCAGATCCAATAAGTGAAAATGGAGGGCTTGCAGTTCCACCATTTTGATCATAATTTCCAGATTCATAGCCACCGTGCCCTTCATAGATCACAGCGTCCGCTTTGTACATCCCTTTTATAATGTTTTTAGTGGTCGCATTCTTTCCATAAATCCATAATACATGATACCCCTTATTTTTTAAAGCTTTAACAATTTGTGAAGCCTCACTGTAATTATTTGCATCAGATACAACCAGAATATGTGCCTCAGCAGCAGGTAAAAAAACAAAAATACCTATCACTGCGGCTACGGCCACTTTCAATAAATTTTTTGAAATTCTATGCAATTTTATGTCTCCACTATAAAAAAAATTTAATTTTTTATATCATTCACTACTATTTTTCCAGAGATGATGGTACATGACTGGTAAAATGAAGTTGTATATAATTTATTTCATCGTAATACTATAAAATGATTGGTTAATATAAATTAATGGAATGTCTAAAAATAATAATTAAAATTAGTTAATTTTATTGTTTAAAAAGTTGTAAAAAGATTTAAAAATTAAAAATAATGGCTTTTAAGGCCTATGAATTATGGTAATCATTCAATGATTTTACACCAATTTCATCGCCTTTAACCTTTTCAATAGCAGTAAGTGCTGCACGAGCCCCTGCAAGTGTTGTGACATATGGAATTCCAAGTTCAATTGCCATTCTCCTTATGAAATAGCCGTCATCTGCAGACTGTTTACCTGAAGGAGTATTTATTATAAGGTCTATTTCACCATTTACCATTGCTTCTTTTATATTTGGAGAACCCTGACTGATTTTTTTAATTCTTCCAATTTTCACATGGTCTTCAACTGCTTTTGCAGTTCCTCTTGTTGCTACAAGCTCAAAACCAAGTTCTTCTGCTTTTTCAACTATATCCCTAATTTTAGTTTTATCAGCGTCTTTTACACTTATAAACAGTTTACCCTCAGTTGGAAGCTCCATATTAGCTGAAAGCTGAGATTTATAGTATGAAACACCGAAATTCTCATCAATTCCCATACTTTCCCCAGTTGACTTCATTTCAGGCCCGAGTATTGCATCAGATTCTGGAAGTTTGATAAATGGAAATACTGACTCTTTAACAGCCACATGGTCAATTTTAACCATATCTACAAGGCCTAAATCTTTTAATTTGGTGCCCATCATTAATTTAGCCGCTACTTTTGCAATTGGCACTCCGACAGCTTTACTGACAAATGGAACAGTTCGGCTTGCACGTGGATTTGCCTCTAAAATGTAAACTTTAGGGTTTCCATCATCTTTTACTGCATACTGAATGTTCATAAGACCGACTACGTCCAGTTCAAGTGCGAGTTTTCTTGTGTAATCTTTAATGGTTTCTATGACTTCATGAGGAATAGTCTGTGGCGGTATAACACATGCTGAATCTCCAGAATGCACTCCTGCTTCTTCTATGTGTTCCATTATTCCTCCTATGAATACATCTTCGCCGTCGCACAGGGCATCCACATCCACTTCAATTGCATCTTCAAGGAATTTATCCACAAGGATAGGATGTTCTGGGGAAATTTTTACAGCTTCTTTCATGTATTCTTCAAGTTCTGTGTTATCATAAACTATTTCCATAGCTCGCCCACCCAGTACGTATGACGGACGGACCAGTACCGGAAATCCTATTCTCTCTGCAGCAGTTTTAGCATCTTCAAAGGAATGAGCAATACCAAAATCTGCCTGAGGGATTTCAAGGCGATCTAAAACTTTTGTGAATTGTTCACGATCCTCTACACGATCTATACTTTCATGAGGAGTACCTAATATCCTTACTCCTTCCTCTGCAAGAGGTACGGCCAGATTTATTGATGTTTGACCACCAAACTGCACAACCACACCATGTGGTTTTTCCTTATTGACTATGTTCATAACATCTTCCAGAGTCAATGGCTCAAAATAAAGCTTATTGGAGATATCATAATCAGTACTGACTGTTTCAGGGTTGTTATTTATAACTATAGTTTCTATTCCTTCTTCTTTAAGTGCCATTGCACCATGTACGCAACAATAATCAAATTCTATACCTTGCCCAATTCGTATAGGGCCAGCACCAAGTATTATAACCTTTTTATTATCAGAAACATCTACTTCATCGAACTGCTCATATGTACCGTAATAATAAGGAGTTTTTGCCTCAAATTCAGCAGCACATGTGTCAACCATTTTATAGGTTGGAATAATTCCATTCTCTTCCCTTAAAGCCCTTATCTGTTTTTCAGGTACTTCGGCAATTTGAGAAAGTTTTTTATCTGAAAAACCCATTCTTTTTGCTTTTTTCAGTAAAAATGGATCAAAAATAGTGTCTTTATTTAATTCTTTTTCAAAATCAATGATATTTAATATTTTATAAAGGAAAAATTCGTCAATTTTAGTGATCTTCTTGATCTCTTCGATGCTTACGCCAGATTTAAGGGCCGTATACACCTGAAATATCCGCTTATCCGTAGCATTTTCAAGTGATTCATCATCGAACTCAACATCATCAAATCCAAATCTTCCTATATCAAGAGACCGTATGGCTTTATGCAGTGATTCTTCAATTGTTCGCCCGATTGCCATAACTTCCCCAGTAGACTTCATTTGAATTCCAATCTGCCGATTTATGCCTTTGAATTTATCAAAAGGCCATCTGGGTATCTTAGCAACTACGTAATCAATTGATGGTTCAAAAGAAGCGGGTGTTTCCTTAGTAATGTCATTTTGAATTTCATCAAGAGTCATTCCAATGGCAATTTTAGAAGATATTTTAGCTATTGGGTATCCCGTTGCCTTGGAAGCCAATGCACTACTCCTACTTACACGGGGGTTTACTTCAATTACTTTATATTCACCAGTTATAGGATGTACCGCGAACTGTATATTACATCCGCCCTGGATTTTTAGAGCCCTTATTATTTTAATGGAAGCATTTCTGAGCCTCTGGTTGTCATCATCGCTTAAAGTCTGTGAAGGGGCTACAACAATACTTTCTCCAGTGTGTATTCCCATTTGGTCAATATTTTCCATGTTACACACAATTATGCATGTATCATTTTTATCACGCATAACCTCATATTCAAACTCTTTCCAGCCCATTACAGATTGATCAACGAGTACCTGACCTATATAACTCATATCAAGCCCACGAGATGCAATTTCCATTAACTCTTCGTCATTATGAGCTACTCCACCACCAGTACCTCCAAGAGTGAATGCAGGCCTAACAATAACCGGGTATCCAATCTCTTCAACTGCTTTTAATGCCCCTTCCAACGATTCTACAGCTCTTGCTTTTGGTACAGGTTCATTAAGTTTCTTCATAAATTCATCGAAAAGTTCACGATCTTCTACATTTCGTATGGTTTCTACTGATGAACCTATTACTTTAATACCCTTAAGAGCTCCAATTTCTTCCAGTCCTGTTGCAACATTTAACCCCGTCTGTCCTCCCATTGTTGGTAAAACAGCGTCTGGTTTTTCTTTTTCTATGATTTTTGCAACGATTTCTGGAGTTAATGGTTCAACATAGACCCTATCAGCCATGTCTATGTCTGTTTGAATTGTTGCAGGATTACTATTTACAAGTACAGTTTCAATTCCCTCTTCCATGAGGGATTTACACGCTTGAGAGCCAGAATAATCAAATTCGGCCGCTTGACCTATCTGAATTGGCCCTGATCCAATGATAAGAACTTTTTTTATGTCATGATCCTTCGGCATCTTTATCCCCGTTATTTTGTAACTTATTATTTTGTGAGTTAAATCCATTGAACTATGTTTTTATCTTTATTAAATATTTTTCAATCTGGCAGTCTTTTCTCTTTAAGTACTCCCAATGATGATTTTANNTTATTGTCTTAATGAACCTATCAAATGTATAATCTGTATCATGAGGTCCCGGACCTGCTTCTGGATGGTACTGTACACTTGAAACTGGAAGTTCCTCATGTTCAATTCCTTCAGGTGTACCATCGTTTAAATTCACTTGAGTCATCTTAAGAGAAGTTTTTTCAATTGATTCTGGATCAATGGTAAATCCATGATTTTGAGAAGTTATAGAAACTTTATCAGTCCTCAGATCCATTATCGGTTGATTTATTCCCCTGTGACCAAACTTCATCTTGTATATTTTAGCTCCAAATGCAAGCCCTATTATCTGCTGTCCAAGACATATTCCAAAAACAGGACGTCTCTCTGATAATTTCCTTACATTTTCTATGGCCTCTTTTACCCTTGTGGGGTCTCCAGGGCCGCTTGATATAAGGATTCCATCCGGGTCGTAATCAAGAACTTCTTTATAATTAGTTTTATAAGGTAAAACAACCACACCAGTTTCTCTTTTGAGTAATGCATTTATACTATTATTTTTTATTCCGCAGTCAACAATAGCTACCCTTCTTTTGAAATCTCCCCCATAAATTACAGGTTTATCTACACAAACCTGATCTACAAGGTCTATTTCTTCTATATCTGGCTGATGCTTAGCAATGCTCAGAAGCTCTTCATCATCTAAGTCTTCAGTTGTAAGCGCTCCTTTCATGGTTCCGTGTTCTCTGATCTTTATTGTAAGGGCCCTTGTGTCAACGCCGCTTATTCCAGGAATTTCATACTCGCTTAAAAATTCTGAAAGGCTTTTCTGGGAATGGCTGTGTGAGGGGTGCTGGCTTTCGTCCCTTACTATAAATCCTTCTGCCTTTATTCCATTTGATTGGAACCACTCATCAGATATTCCATAATTTCCCTGAAGAGGATAAGTATTCATTAATATTTGACCTTTATATGATGGATCTGTAAGTGACTCCACATATCCTGTCATTCCTGTAGCAAAAACTACTTCCCCTGTTTTCGTAGTCTCAAAACCAAAACTTTCTCCTTTAAATATCGTTCCGTCTTCTAAAGCTAATTTTGCTTCCCTTACCATTTAATCACCATATAATCGTGAATCAGTTTAATAGCTTAAATTAATTTAATTAAAAAATTGAACTTTAATTTAGTAATTATCTTTATGACATTTGATCTTCTAGTATTATATCTTTTGTATTTTTGGAGAATTAAGTATTGAAAAATTATTCTGTGGCCTTTTTCATGATTACGGCATCTTCCCCGTCCTCATAATAACCTTCACAGATTTTACTTTCCTTAAATCCCAATTTAGTGTAGAATTTTCTGGCCCCTGTATTTCCAACCCTAACTTCCAGTTTAATCTCTCTTACATTACATTTTTTGAAGATATCTATTGCATAATTGACAAGTTCAGCCCCTACACCTTTTCTTTTGTACTTTTTATCCACCGCAATTGAAATTATGTGGCCTTCATCTTCATATCTGATCCAAAATATAATATATCCTACAACAATATTATCTTGTTGGGCAACTAAAAATCCTGCCCCCAAATTATAAATATCTATAATGATACTTGCTGGATAAGGATCCTTAAATGACTTCATTTCAATTTCTAGAATCCTTTTAATATCTGGACGTTTAAATTCTCTTATTATCATGAATATCTCCGTGGTAGAAATGTGGAAAGATTTTGCTCAGTATATCATCAATAATTATAGTAACGCAGAGAAGATAGTCGAAGTAGGTGCTGGAAAGTTCCATAAAGTCGCCTCGATTCTGGAAGAAAATATCAATTCATCTATTGTCATGACAGATATTAAACCTTCTCATGGGAAAATAATTAGAGATGATATTGTTAATCCTGACTTAAAAATATATAGTGGATCATCTCTTATCTATTCTATAAGGCCTCAGCCAGAATTGATGCCCCATCTTATAGCTGTTGCAGAAAAAACAGGTGCAGACCTTATAATAAAACCATTTTCTACCGATTCAGTGAATTCAAGCAAAATGAAACTTATAAATTATAAAAGAGCAACTTTTTACAAGGCATCTTATAAATAATGGTCCTTAAAAAGTTAATTTCTGCTAAAATTAAGTTTTAATTTATTTTTCAACATAATATCAGTAAAAGCATAATATTAAACTCTAAAATTGAAAATGATCTTTAACATGCATTTTCTAAACAATGAGGCTATTCTAAAATTAATTCATGTATTATAGAGTATGTATAACTCTTGAATGCATGAGAATTATAATTAATTATATATTAGGTTAATTACTATAAAGATTGAAGAACAGTTATCAAAAATATAAAATTTGAACTGTAATACAACCTTAAATGTCTTAAAGCTATTTTTTACAAACTATTGAAAATAAATTTATGTTAATCATTTTATGTTTAAAGAAGTGTTATAATGAAATGGCAAAAGTCAAGTGTAGATGAAACGTTAAAGACACTCAACTCAGATGCAAATGAAGGTTTGAGCGAAGCAGAAGCTAAAAAACGTAACCTTAAATTTGGACTGAATGAACTAGTCGAAAAGGAGAAACCTGGCCCAATACGTCTTTTTTTAGGGCAGTTTAAAGAAATACTTATAATTATACTTATATTTGCCGCCATAGCGGCATATTACGTAGGAGATGCAATTGATGCAATTGTTATCCTGATTGTTGTTATAATAAATGCAGTTGTTGGATTTATGCAGGAATATAGGGCAGAAAAAGCTATGGAAAAGCTTAAAGGCCTTATTTCTAATGAAGCAGTTGTTATCAGGGATGGCAAAAAGCAGAAGATACCTGCCAAAAACTTAACACCAGGAGATATTGTCGTTATAGAAGAAGGAGACAATATTCCCGCAGATTTAAGACTAATCAAAAGTTTTGATTTAAGAGTAGACGAATCAGCACTTACTGGAGAATCACTTCCAGCTAAAAAACACTTCGAAATTGTTGATGGAGACGAAGAAACAGATAATCTGGTCTTTATGGATACTGATGTATCATTAGGTAGAGGAAAAGGTGTTGTAGTAGCAGTAGGTATGGACACGTCTATAGGGAAAATAGCAGAATTAATACAGGAAGAAGAAGAGGATACCCCATTACACCAAAAAATAGGGCGCCTTGGAAGAAACCTGGGAATTCTCGCACTGGTTGTCTGTTCAGTGGTATTTGTTTTACAGTACATGCAGGGACTCCCAATAATTGATACATTTTTAACAGCCATTTCCCTGGCAGTTGCAGCTGTTCCAGAAGGCCTTCCTGCAATTTTAACACTTACACTTGCCCTTGGAATGCAGAGAATGGCAAAAAGCAATGCTATTGTTAGAAAACTCCTCGCGGTTGAGACTTTAGGGTCATGTAATGTCATATGTACCGATAAAACAGGTACACTTACCAAAAATAAGATGACCGTGAGGGAAACCCGCATAACTGCTCCAGAGAAAGCCTTTGAAATTTCTGCTTTGTGTAACAATGCCGCTTTAAATGAAGGCAAGCTCATAGGTGACCCTACAGATGGGGCAATATTAGCCTATGCTGAAGAAAATGGACATAAAAAGTTAGAACTTGAGAAAATACATCCTAGACTACTTGAGATCCCGTTAGACAGCGTTAGAAAAAGAATGACTACTGTAAATGATTTCAATGGAACTAACTACGTACTGGTTAAAGGTGCCCCCGAAATTGTTTTAGATAGGTGTATGTGGATTGAAAAAGATACAAGGATTCAGAAGCTTGCTAAACAGGACAAAGAAATCATATTAAATGATTTAAAAGACATGACCGGTAAAGCTCTTCGTGTCCTAGCTCTAGCATACAAAAAATTAACACCAGATGAACAAGATCTGGATAATGTTGATAAAACTAAATTAGAAGAAAACCTTGTTTTCGTTGGTTTAGTTGGAATGATGGATCCACCAAGACAAGAAGCTAAAGAAGCTGTTGCAACCTGTATAAAAGCAGGAATTAGAGTTGTAATGATAACAGGAGACCATGAAGATACTGCTGCAGCCATAGGGAAAGAAATTGGAATTCTTACAGACGGTAAAGTTCTTACAGGTTCCGAACTTGATAAGCTCAGCGATGCCGAATTCAAAGACAGGGTTGATGATATTCAAGTTTATGCAAGGGTTTTTCCCGAACAGAAGGTCAGAATTGTAGAAGCCCTTAAAGAAAAAGGTAATATCACATCAATGACTGGAGACGGTGTAAACGATGCTCCTGCTCTTAAAAGGGCAGCCATAGGGGTGGCAATGGGAAGCGGTACAGATGTTGCTAAAGAGTCAGCAGATATGCTTTTACAGGATGATAACTTTGCCACAATAGTTAAAGCTGTTAAAGAAGGACGTATAATATTTGATAACATTAGAAGGTTCGTCAGGTTCCAGCTTTCAACCAACATAGGTGCTATACTCACCATTACTTCAGCATCAGTTATGGGCCTCCCCGTACCATTTAACCCAATTCAGGTTTTATGGATAAATATTATCATGGACGGTCCTCCAGCACAGTCCCTTGGAGTGGAACCTCCTGAGAAGAATGTTATGGAACGTGCCCCACTGAAAGAAGAAATAATACCGCGGAAGAATCTGCTCAAAATAATCATTGCAGGAGTGGTAATGACTGTGGGAACATTAGTACTCTACTATTTAGAACTTACAAATGGAGCAGGTACTTTAAAAGCTACAACAATAGCATTTACCGTATTTGTTATGTTCCAGATATTTAACGTGTTTAACTGTAGGGCAGAGAAGTTCTCAAACTTCTCAAACAAATTCCTGATTGTAGCAATTGGACTGTCATTTTTACTGCAGCTAGCCGTTATATATGTTCCATTCCTTCAGGGAGTATTTAGAACAACTGCACTGTCAATTATTGACTGGGTTGCAATTTTAATAGTCGCCTGTTTAATTTTTGTAAGCGATTGGCTAGTTGAGAGGTTTATGAAATGAATGTAATGGTAATGGCAGGTACAAAAGATGCTGCAGATATAATAAAAAGGTTAAGCAGCACAGGAAAGTTCAATATACTTGCCACAACCACTACATCCTATGGTGCAGATATTGCAAAAGCAGCAGGTGCAGATGAAATAATTTCTAAAGGGCTTACCCTGGAAGAACTGGTTGAAGTAATTAAAACAAATGATATAAATGTTTTAATAGATGCCACCCATCCATTTGCTGCGATTGCAACTCATAACGCCGCAAAATCTTCAAATATGACCCATATTAAATATTTAAGGTTTGAAAGACCTTTAGAAGATTTTAAAGAAAATGATCTGATTCATGAAGTGTCATCATTTGAAGAAGCTGCATTAAAAGCAAAAAAACTGACTAAAGGCAGAGTTTTGCACCTTGCAGGGGTTTCAACATTGAAAACCATAATTGAAAAAATTGATTCTTCAAGGTTATTTGCAAGGGTACTCCCCTCAGTTGATTCCATCCAGAAATGCATCGACATGGGACTAAAACAGGAAAATATAATAGCAATGCAGGGTGTATTCTCAAAAAAGTTCAACAAAACATTATTTGAGGAATATGACATATCTCTTATAATAACAAAGGAAAGTGGAGAAACTGGCGGGACTTTATCAAAAATAAGTGGTGCGGTTGAGCTTGGGATCGATGTAGTGCTGGTTACCCGCCCCAAAGTTGCAGGACTTGAAAACAAAGATATTTTCACTGATCTAGATGAAATAGTTGATTTTATGTTAAAAATTACATAAAATCATCATTTATTCATTAAAGAACATCCAATAATTCTAAATTTATTTTTTAAGTTATTTATGGCCTTATTTCTAAATTAACTATTTTTAACATTAGTTACCCAACGTTAGAAGTATTTAAAATAGTGGAAATGTAATATGCTAATCATAGACATATCAAAAAGTAGTTGATATATATAACATAGATTCAAATAAGATCAACTCAGTGCATGAGGTGTTTTTATGGACAAAAATCATGACTATGTTTTACTTGCATCTATTTTTATTATAGGTTTACTTATTGGCCTTGCAATTAATGGTAGCACCTCCTATTTTACAGGAACACTTGCAGTGGATGATAATCTTAATCAAACGTATGCCAATGCCATCGATGACGCTATGATTGCAGGGAATAATGAAATCAGTTCTAACCTCACCCCCATTACTGAAAATAATTCCAATTTAACATGGCAAAACAGTAGTGATAAAAGAGTTTTAGTTGTTTTGTGGACAACACATAAATCCAGCTATCCTGTTGGAGGAAATGTAACTACATACTGGGGTGAAACATGGGTTACAGTTGTTCCTGAGATAAAAAACTTCTTTAAATCCCATTCAATTCCTGAACAGTATCTCCAGTTAAGAGTTGCACAGCTTTTAGGTTTACCTCCAGATTCAAAGGACGATTACTTTGTAGAGGTCTGGGTAAATCCAAAAGACCTTTTTAGACCAACACCCGATAATGAAATCAATGATACAACTGCACAGCTTGATTTCCCAAGCTCAGTCAATCCTGCATATGAGAAGTGGTTTGATAACAACATAATATCATCATATTTCCCTAAAGAGTATCCATGGACACGGTTAGGGTATACATACGATTGGGGTAACCCAAATTCCCATGTAGGACTAAGCGAGTTCGTGATAAAAAATAATTCAAATATCACAGTTAAATCAGTGCAGACAACAGATGAGTATCTTGCTTCTTAAACCATTCCTCTTTTTTATTTTTTCATAAATAGACATCTCTATTGCAGTTATACTCATAAAGTATCTATTATTAATTTTTTAGATTAAATAAAGATATTATAGGTTTTTAGTATTTTAAAAGTATTTTTAAGATTTAAATTTCGTCTGTACAATAAAATAATTTATTTATTACAAAAAAGACATAATTAAAACTATTCATATAAAAATATATTGAAATTAAAACATAAATGGAGTTGTAAACTTGAAATCAATAGTTCTGTACTATTCAAGAACTGGAAAGACATCTGCAACTGCAAAAGCCCTTGCAGACAAACTATCTTCCGAAATAATTGAAATTAAAGACCTTAAAGGTAGAAAAGGATTCATAGGTTATATAAAAGCCGCTCTTGATGCGCGGGGCACGAAAACAACACCTATCGAACCAAATACCATAAATACCGCAGACTATGATACCATTTGCCTTGGAACACCAATATGGGCGGGAAAACCAGCTCCAGCAATAAATACCATTATAAAAAACACGGACATCCGAGGAAAAGATGTTATTCTATTTGTAACTCTCGGTGGGAATAGATATGAAGATACACTTAATTTAATGAGCAAAGAGGTTGAAGAAAAAGGTGGTAACGTAATTAAAACTATTGCAATAGCAAAAACAAACAATAAAACTGAAGCAGATATTGCAAATGAAATAAATCAGATGAATATTTAATCCATTTTCAAAAATAACATCAATTTCATTCATTCTATTTTAATTAGTTTAAAAGTTAAAATTTTGTAAATTTAATACTTATTTTAAAATATTTATGAGTTTTGTCCAGTTATAAACCGTTTTAAAAAATTTAGCACAATTTCGTACATTACAAACTATTTTAAATGAGTAAAAATAAGTAAAAACATACAAAGTAGTATAAATTTAATTACAAACAGGTGTATTCATGGCTCCAGAGGATATTTTCGAACTCTATGAAGAAATAAAGGATGATTTAAAGTTTATAACTTCCTCTGACATTCGGGCAAAAATAATCATAAGTTTAAAAGAAGGACCAAAGAAGTTAGGTGATCTAAAAAATGAAGTCCATATGAGATCCTCTTCTATTTTACACAGCATGAGCCAGCTAGAAACTAAAAATCTCATAACTAGAGAATTTCAAAGCTATTCGCTATCACAGACCGGAGAAATGGCAGCAACCGTCCTTATAGACATGGTAAATTCGTTCTCTTTAATTAAAGAAAATGAAAATTTCTGGTTGAACCATGACATAAATGAAATTCCAGAGGATTTAATGGGGAAAATCGATGATTTGAGTGATTTTAAAATCATGAACTCTTCTATTTCAGATTCTTCAGAATCCCTATTCCGAGAACTGCTTTCAAACTGCAAAGTTATAAAAGGCATTATTTCCCCTTTAATTATTCATGATGAATTTGAAGTAGTAAATAAAAAAGAAGATATACATTTTATTTTAGCCAATAATAACTCAAATGATGTTATTGAAAAATTGAAGTTTCAAGATATGTCCATAACAGAAAATATTAAACTATGGAAAATAAAGGACAATTTAAAATTAAATTTAATCGTTACAGATAACTTCATGTTGTTGAATTTGCCCCCTGTCCCGGAAAATGATTCTATCAATTATTTAATTAGTGAAACTGAAAAATCAATTGAATGGGGAAATAAATTATTTAATTACTATCTCAGCCAGGCTGAAGAATTAAACATTTAATTTATAGTGAATAACCCAACTTATTAAACTTACAAATTTTAGATTAAATTATATTAACAAGTTTTACACACAAACCATTTTTTTTATAAATTAATAGTCTAACATTTGGTTATCCACTATACATCATTACCTGCTTTCTAAAAGGACAACTTCCACTTCAGTCCCTTCTGGAACCAGTTCCACATTTTTCTTAACTTCAAAATATCCATCAGCTTCTGCAATAGCTGTTATTGCACCAGAATCCTTTAATATAGGATTCGCCATTCCCTCTTCTATTTTAACAAGGACATATTGATGTCTTCCCCTTGATGAATGGTATCTTCTTGACAATTTAAGTTTCAAAACATCTGATTTCCTACGGCTTATAGAAGCCATTTTTCGCAGGAATGGAGCTACAAGAACATGGAATATAGTTAAAGCTGCTGCAGGATAACCCGGGAGTCCAAAAACAGGTTTATTATTAATTTTTCCAACTATTGTAGGTTTACCTGGCTTTACGGCTATTCCATGAACAAAAATTTCACCAATATCATCTAAAACTAATTTAAGCACATCTCCTGCACCTGCCGAAGTTCCCCCAGAAGTTATTATAACATCTGCATCTAAATGCTGCTCTATACATGTCCGGATATCATCATAATCATCTTTTGCAACTCCAGAATATACAGGAGTACATCCACATGATTTAACTGCATTTGTAATAGTTTGAGAGTTTATATCATATACCTTACCATATTCCAGCGTTTCATCATAGTTTATTATCTCATTTCCGGTTGATATCACTGCAACTTTAGGTTTCTTGAAAACAGGTACTTCACCCATCCCTATAGCACCTAAAACTCCAATTTTATCATGAGTAAGTAAAGTACCTGAAGCTAAAAGAAAATCCCCTTCAGATACATCAGAACCTTTAGATGCTATCCATTGTTTAATAGCTGCGCTTTTATGTATATGTACACACCCACCTACCTTTTCTGTAAATTCCACCATCACTACAGCATCTGCACCTTTTGGAACTGGAGCCCCTGTACCAACCTCAATACAGGTTCCTTTTTCAACTTCTATCTCTGGTTTATCTCCCGCCCCAATAGCATCGATTAATTTTAAAATTACAGGATTATCCTCAGAAGCTCCAAATGTATCTTCTGCTTTAACTGCATATCCATCCCGTGATACTCTGTTAAACGGAGGAAGATCAATTGCAGCATGTACATCTTCTGCCAGTACTCTCTGGTATGCATCAGTTAGATGTACTGTTTCAATTTCCCGTTTAATCTCTATATTTTCTATGATGCCCTTTACGTCTTCTGAATCCATTATTTTTAAAAACTCGGTTCCCATGTAAATCACTTTTAATTTAAATCCGCCGATAGCCCATCCTAAAAAGATATTTTATATGATGTTTATTAAATAAAAATTTTCAAAGTCCAGTATCTTTAAGTTTATTACCATGTAACTCACTTTTAAGTTAAATCCCTCGATACCCTCTTAAAATATTTAAAGATCTTTTATGATATTAGTCCATATATTAAATAAAAATTTTCAAAGTCCAGTATCTTTAACTCTGTTCCCATTTAAACCACTTTCAAGTAAATCTGATGATATCTGATTAAAAACATTGGAAACGTCATGTTTTAATTTATTAATTTTAACACTTATAATTTAAATATTATATTTTCAGAACTCATTATCTTTAATTAAGTCCAATTCAACCCCATTTTATTAAATAAGGAGATATAATCTGATTTAAAGTATTTTAAAAATATCTTATTATGAATTCTAAATTTAATTAATTTCATATATCAGTTGCTATTTCAATTTAAATAATAATATTGGCAAAAATTATTGTTTATATGTATATGGTGTTCATTTTATATGGTGCATTAATCAATTATTTAGATTTTCTATAAATAACGATCAAAATTTCATGCGAAAATAGTTTTCATTTCAATAATTTTAATAGACCATTTTATATACTATAATACACATATAACTTATAACAGGAAATAGATGATTATTTTACTAATAAGATTGCTTAATTTGTCAAAAAAGACCCGGTAAATCTAAAATATTACTATTACTTGTATAAAATCCAATTATTTAAAATTTTAAGATTTTTAAGCTCGTAAATCTATAATTACCAGGTTAATCAAAAAGTGATTAAACAATATAATTAGTATTTATACATTGTTCATCTTATTTATTATGTACTATAAAAATTAGAAAATTTTCAACTAAGGAGGAGAGTATTTGAATAGAGGCAGAGGACGTGGACAGGATACACAACAGGTTAGAAGAGTAAGATCTCCAAGAAAAGGAGAAATACCCGGTGTTGTTGAACAGATATTAGGTCACGGGAAATTAAAAGTCAGATGTGCTGATGGAAAAATAAGGCTTTCCAGAATACCTGGAAAAATGAAAAAGAGGATATGGATAAGGGAAGGAGATGTAGTTCTTATTAAACCATGGGACTTCCAAAGTGACGAAAAAGCAGACGTCATATGGAGATATACAAGGACCGAAGCAAACTGGCTTGAACGTAGGGGTTATCTTAACTTATAATCTCTAATAAATTTTAATTCATGATTTTAAAGTATCATTTTGATGCTTTATTTTAGTTTTATAATTAAGGAACTGAAGTATTTGCGGGGCCAAATGGATTCTAAAATATCAAAAGCAGATGACATTCTACAAAAAATGTTATCTGAAAAAAGAATTAAGAGCGTTGAGGACAAACGCGTTGGAAGCGAAGTATTTGACGGAATAACCCTTAAAACACTTTACAAACTCGCAAATGATGGGTATATTCACAGGTTAAACGGAGCAATAAGCACTGGAAAAGAGGCTAATGTCTTTACAGGTATGGATAAGGATGATAATTTTGTAGCTGTCAAAATTTACAGGGTTACCACATCTGATTTTAAGAAAATGCAGATATACATCCAGGGAGATCCTCGATTCCACGTAAGGACTACAAATAAACGTCAGCTTATAAATGCATGGGTTAATAAAGAATTTAGAAATCTTCAAAGGGCTTTAGAAGCAGGAGTTAAAGTACCCAAACCAATTGTGGCTAAAAACAACATACTGGTAATGGAATATATTGGAGATGAAGAAGGAGATGCAGCACTTCCAATGAGGCATTCAAATATTAAAAACCCTGAAGAACTGTTAAATAAAGTAATCAACAATATGAAACTTTTATATAAAAAAGCAGGGCTTGTACATGGCGATCTTTCGAG
>DADN01000297.1:430-2769 GCA_002509665.1 Methanobacterium sp. UBA8 | reverse complement strand
AAGTCTTTCTTTGGAAATTCAAGCTTAATATGGTACTCCAATTGTCCATGGTGGTGTAAATGAACATGTAAGAATTTTTATGTTTTTTCAATATTTTTTTTAATGTACGGTAATATTCTTCATTATAGGATGAAATTCCATTGGATTTATGATATACATTACTGGGAATAACATAGGAATTTAATCCCAATTTTTTCATACTTAAACTGTAATCTACGGAATATAAGTGCCAGTTATCGCAAATATCTTCATCAAATTTAAAATCATCAAAAACTTTTTTGGGAATAATTATTAAAACTTCATCCACAGTTTGAACTTTTTTTGGTTCAATAATCTGGAACCGGCCGGCATGGTTGAAATTATCACCATGCTTTACATTTGTCACCACCCCTCTCCGGTTCGATTTACCGGCAACACCGCCAATACCAGTATCAGGTAATGATTCTAATATTTTCTCAAAATTTTCCAGTGCATCATCTGAACACAGAGACACATCCTGATGAACAAACATCAAATATTTTCCATTGGAAATCGTGCCACCATGGTTTAAAGCTTCAGCAGCAGATTTAAACTTATTTTCCCGATTATCCAAAAGAATCAGTTCATATTCTTTTGTCTGGTGTTTCAAACTTTCAAGTAAAAATCTGTTTAAAATTTCCTCATCATTGTAAACACAGATAATCGAGATCATGTTTTCTCATTTTACAAAAATTTTCCAATTTACAGATATTTGTCAGTGAATAAAATCCAGATAATGAAGAAGATTATCAATTCTGGAATATTCAATATTAAACAAGCATATCCAATATAAAGTATTTTAGTAGTTATATATGGCAAATCATTATAAAAAGTGTCTTTATTTATGTCAAAATTATTTTTATGACCATATAAAATGGTTGATACTATTGCAATAAATGCTAATAAACTGAATACAACCGTTATAATGGAAGAAGTCACAATTGAATTGATGCTCATTAAAAGGAGCAAGAATCCGATTATTAGTGTTAAGTATTCTATTATAGTAGAATTCTTTTTTCCAATTACCACCGCAAAGGTCTGGCAATTTGCGGATTTATCCATGTCGTATTCTATTATTGTATGTTTGATTTCATGACCAAAATAAACAATGAACAATCCTAATAATAATAAAATAGCTGAAAAATTGAAATAACTAAATTCAACCAGCAGGAGTAATGGTGCTGCACAAAATAGGAGGAATGAAGCAACAGGAGGACCTAAAATTGTTTCTTTAAATCTTAATTTTAGACCACTGTAGGTAAAAGATAAAAACAGATATAAGATAAAGATTATGTCAGATACGTACGATTTATATAACAGCAGAACTAAGAAAATGGACAAAACTACACAGGCCCACATGCTTAATTTTACAGTTTTTTCAGAAACATCTCCACGGGTTATTGGATTTTTAAATTTTGGATCCTGAGGTGCATCACATATAGTATTGTACATGAATAAACCGGCCATCACTGTTATGAATGGTGCTAACAAAAGTAAAGAATAAAATGATATATTAAAACCATTCATATACAAAATAGCAAAAAAGGGGAACGATGTAATTAAATATTGCTCATATGGAAATTTTCTGGAAGACTCATAAATTCCTGAAATGCTCTTTAACATTATAACGCCTCTTTTATGATAATTTGAAAACATAACTAAACATTGATACTTTATGATAATATTAATAAAGTAACTTAACATAAATCTTTTATGATAATATTAGCAAATGACTTAAACATATAAATGAATTATCTTAACTAATTAATCATTTTTTTGATTTATACCAGTTTTTCCTGATTAAATGAGCATTTTTTTGCAGTTTCTAAAATTCCTAGTTTTTACTTGCATTATTAAATTATCCCAAATTAACATTTTGATTTTTGTGGTTGTGTAAGGTTACCAAAGTTGATATTTTTTTTCTATTATCCATTGATTTTAGGATGAGGATGCAAGTAGCCAGAAAAAATTAAAACTCATTTTTTCGGAGTAATATAATATAAAAGGGGAAGTAATATAAAGGGCATCATGGTTGCAACACCTATCAGAACGTATTCAATGTTGTTGGTGCTGATTGCTTGCACTGCTGGTTGTAAAAATAGTATTAAGTACAATGCAGGTGCGTAAGCGTACAATCCCAGATCGGGTTGTGATTTTCCATCCCATGATATAAATGATTCATATGATCGGAATATGATGGTGAAAATGAAAGTAACAAAAAACCATCCCAGGAAATTACTGATGGGTATGCCAAAGTATGGTCCTCCATTTATCCATATCCACTGTTTAAGTTGTGGTGAAACTGCCACCGGATCCATAAT
>DADN01000297.1:199-322 GCA_002509665.1 Methanobacterium sp. UBA8 | reverse complement strand
ATCACGGCCCAGTTTATGGGAACTGCTAGTGGAATTATGCCAAATAACAAATCTGGAACGTTATAAAAGTATTCCCCAAATATCCCGTAGTTAACACCTATAAATTCAAATATCAAACCAAAT
>DADN01000297.1:0-148 GCA_002509665.1 Methanobacterium sp. UBA8 | reverse complement strand
CCGATAAAGATAAACAAACTGTAATGAATGGTGTAAGAAACAATGGTGGATATTAAGGTTAATACTAAAAAAACAAAGAGAATTTGTATCCATCTATCTTTATTAAGATGTAGGGAATTTGCAAATATTGATATTAATATGGTTATCA
>DADN01000168.1:20321-20557 GCA_002509665.1 Methanobacterium sp. UBA8 | reverse complement strand
ATAAGCAAACTGCTGAAGTTCATCATTGGAACGCTTTAATTCTGTTATTAGTTTCTTCATTTTTTCTTCGGTGATGAGTTTAGAAATCGTACTTCCTATTTCCCGCCCTATAGAATTAATGATTTCTTTCTCTTTTTGCGTAAAATGATGTTTTTCTATGCTTAATATATTAAAAGATCCTATAATTTTTCCTTTTGAATATATTGGAACTACTGCAAGTGACTCAAAATTTGGGG
>DADN01000168.1:0-20314 GCA_002509665.1 Methanobacterium sp. UBA8 | reverse complement strand
AATATTATCAATAATCTGAGATAAACTAGTTGTATCTTCTGTAAAATGCTCTAATTTGGCTACCTCTTTATTTTCATCAATTAAATAAATTGCACCCACTTCAAAATTCATAAATTCTAAAACAAGATTTAAAATATCCTTCAAAAGTGATTGAAGGTTATCAGAACTATTTGCAGTTATAATTACCTTATTGAGGACGTCTAATTTCTTAAGATTTTCCTCTATTTCTTTTTCAGCTCTTTTACGTTCAGTAATATCNNTTAATGCTTTTAAATATGTTTCAACATATCGAGTTTTACCATTCTTATCGATAAATCTCGATTCATACTGTTTTACATCCTGCCCTTCTAAAACCTGAGAAACTTTTTCCATATGTAAAGGCATTTCCTCATCAAGCAGTAGATCCAATTCTGTAAAGTTTTTGCCAATGAGACTTTCCTTAGATACTCCTGTAATTTCCTGTGCCGCGTGATTTACATCCAATAAACTACCATCCACCCCTACAAGTATTGTAAAATCAGGTGATGAATTAAAAAGAGTCCTGTATTTCTGTTCATTTTCTTCTATTTCTCTTTCAGCTCTTTTAAGTTCTGTAATATCTTGATTTACACCATAAGTTTTGACAGTTCGACCTTCAGCGTCTTTTATAATCTCAGAACGGACTAATATAAAACGTTTTTCACCATCAGCCCTTATGATCGAGTGTTCAACCTTTTTAGAAAAATTAGGATCATTAGTTTTTAAAGCTTTAGCTATTCCTTCCCTTACAAGATGGGATTCCTCAGGAGGCAGGAACTTTTGGGCGTATTCCTTAGAAGACATTTTTGATCCGCCTTCACGGTCCACAGTAGTACCATACAATCTATAGAATTGATTATCAAAAGTATATAAATCCGAATCAACATCATATTCCCAGTGCACTAATTTAGCCATATCCATAGCCATCTTAAGTTGAGCTTCACTTTCACGCAGGGCATCTATGGCTGTTTTTTTATCAGTGATGTCCAGAAGAGATGCTAAACTCTTTTTAGTCCCTGAAATCATATCAATAGTTGTTAAAACATCTTTGACGTTGCCGTATCTGTCAACAAATTGGAATTCATATTTTCTTGGGGCTAAACTTGGATCGACACGTCTGAGATTATGATATTTTTCCATTCTTGTTACATAATCACCGAATACAAATTCCCTCCAGCTTTTTACACCTTCTATTTCCTCTTTTGAGTATCCATAAAGCTTTTCAAATTCTGCATTTACAAGGGATATTGTAGTATCTTCCTCAATTATAATTGTTGCAGTTCCAGTATTTTCAAATATAGTCCTGTAATAGGCTTCTGATCTTTTAATTTGCTTTTCTACCTTTTTACGCTCGCTAATATCCTTAGAAACTCCTATAACTCCAATTATTTTTCCATTTACATCATACATTACTGTTTCTCTCACATCCACATACACTTTAGAACCATTTTTTCTTTTACCTTCCCATTCACCGTTATATTCGCCAAATTTCAATATTCTTTCTAAATCTGGTTTAAAGTGAGATTTATTCCTATTTAAATACAGCGTATCAACATCTTTACCAATTATTTCTTCTTCACAGTACCCATAAATGGCTTCTGCTCCCTTATTCCAATAAATAATTCTTCCTTGAAGATCATAGACAATTACACAATCCCGGACATTAGTTAAAATATTTGCCTGAAACTGCAGCATATTTTCTGTCCTTTTACGTTCTATGACAGGGTGTGTAGTAACAACAATGCCATTTATTCCAGGAACATCAATTAGGTTTTGGGATAAAGACTCGACAGGAATATATTCACCATTTACTCTTCGTATTCGGAATTCTGTTGGAATTCCAGGATTCAGTTTTTCATAAACTTTCTTTAAATCGTTAGTTACTCTTTCCAGATCTTCAGGATGTATAAACTCTAAGGGACTTTTTCCTATAAAATATCCCTCAGGATAACCGAGAATACGTTCTGAAGATGGAGAATCAAATATTATAAGTCCGTCCTTATCAAGTATGCGGATTAAATCATTTGAATTATTAATTAAAGAGCGGAACCTTTTTTCACTCCATTTAAGGGTAATTTCTGCTTTTTTACGCTCGGTAATATTGCGGTTTACAAGAACTACCGTTTTAATTGCTCCTTCAGCGTTATATTCCGGAATTATATGAGTGTGACAAAACAGCAATCCGTGAATTGAATTAAATTTAAATTCTATTTCCTGTGTTTCCCCCGTGGTAATGGTTTTATCAATATTTTCAACCCACATATCCCTCATTTCTTTAGACAAAGGCAATTCTTTGAAATTTTTACCAATTAAATCGTCATTAGATAAGTTAAAAGTATCCGCACTATGATTACCATATATAAATCTTAACTCATTGTCTATCCTGAAAATAGCATCAGGAGAATTTTCAACAAGTGCCCTATATCTTTCTTCACTTTCCTGTAAAACCCGTTTACTGTCCAGTAATTTTTTCTTCTCCAGCCCCATTTCGCCAATAACACTCGCCAGATTTATAAGAAAACTCATTGCTTTTTCAATAAACTCTTCAGAGAATATATCAACTTTAGACAAAGCATCTAAATACTCTTCTTCGTCAAACCCATATTTACGCGCCTGTTGTCTGAAAAATTCAATATTTGGAGATTCAAAGAAAAATTGGCCCGTAAAAAGGTTAGCTAAATGCTCACCCCCAATATAAATTGGCACTGCCATGTCCACCAGGCCGTTAAGACATATATGGCCGGATTGTTTTTCACCAGCTTTTAATTTGTCACAAATCCGCGTGCCGCTTTCTATACATTTTTTAAGGGTTTCAGGATGTTTACGGTGAAAATTCAAACAGATATCATGCCAACCTATAGCAACATCACCATCGGTGCACTTATAAACATTTCCATCTAAATCTTCTAAAGCAGATATAACACCTGTTAATTCATAAAAACTAGTTAGTAGCTCCTTAATCTTATCTATATCCACAAGATCTGAGAAGGAATAATTATTAGACGTCATTAATTTAACCGAGTATACTCTGTCACTGCAGTGATTTAAATTTAATTAAAATTATGCTTAATTAATATTATCCTGTTTTAACAAATAAATATTGTTAAATAGCCATTTATTATAATAAATGTTATTAATAAGATTTAAACAAATAGTTAATAAAATAATAAATGAAATGAATCATCCGAAAAGAAAATTAGCTCTTTTAAATGATAAAATAAATGATGTGATTCTCTTTTCATATTTATGATTATATTAACGAGGTTATATGATAATGATGGGTGAAATGTGGTTATATCTATTTCTTTTAGTTTTCCTAGTCTATAGTTACATAGGCCTGTATATTTCACGTAGATACGGTGCTAAAATTGTCGGCTGGCCAACTGCAATAAGAAGTAAAGATTATACACTATTTTTTCTTGCTATTCCCCAAACATTCCTTATTTTAAATACGTTGATATCTCTTAACAGCATGAATTATAGAGAAATTCCAGTAATATTTGGTTTCATTATTATGATTACAGGCATGGGATTCAATTTTATTGTAAGGGCAAATTTAGGGAAAAATTGGGTNNGACAGAAAGACAAGAACTAGTAACTGAAGGCATTTATTCCAAAATTAGGCATCCTTTTTATTTATCGATTTTAATCTTATTTTTAGGAGTTGCTATCATTTCATGGAATTTATATGGATTATTATTCCTTATTTTGACCATAATAGGTTTAATAATTAGAATAAGGAAGGAAGAAATAGAATTGATCGCTAAATTTGGAGAAGAATATAAAAAATACAAAAAAGAAACTCCAATGATTATACCTAAAGTGATATAACTGAATAAGTAGTGGAACATTATGGAACAAGACAAAAAACTTGAAGAGCTTAAAAAGGCCCTCCAAAACAGGGACTGCATTATAAAAAAACATTCTAATGTTATGGAAATTACATTTGAAAACGAAAAAGATGGAGATTGGTTTGAAAACATTTTTGAGTACTATCAAAGAGAATCTGCAGTGTGCTGTCTAATGCCAATAAGACCCAAGAATGCCCCTCCCAAATTCATATTCAACATTAAAGACCTGGATAGATTCATTGAACTAATAAAAGAGGATTAATTAAATAATTTGGAGAAAAAATATGAAAGAAAGCCTTGGACCAAAAACTCTAGGTTTCCCTACACCCGTCTTTATAGTCGGATCATATGACGACAAAGGAAAACCAAATATAATGAATGCTGCAGCTGCAGGTATGTGCTGCTTTGTACCTCCCTGCATATACGTTTCTTTGCGCGAAGCAACTTATACTTACCACAATATCATGAAAAAACGGGCATTTACTGTAAGTATTCCCCCTGCAAAATATGTTGTGGAAGCTGATTATTTTGGACTTACTTCTGGAAAAAAATCAGATAAATTTGAAGTATCTGGTTTAACCCCCGTAAAAAGCGAAGTGGTCGATGCACCATATGTTAATGAATTTCCAGTAATATTAGAATGTAAATTAAAAGAAACAATCAATTTAGGATCTCATACCATGTTTATTGGGGAAGTTCTGGATTTAAAAGCAAATAAAGAAGTTTTAGTTGATATAACCTCCAAATCAGGAAAAAATTTAAGCAGAATAGATCCTGAAAAATTTTTACCCATTATTTTCGATATGTCTACCCGAAATTACTACAAAATAGGTGAAAAAATAGGGGATGGCTTTTCAGATGGTTCTAAATTATTAAAAAATAAATGAAAATTTGATTTTTTTATAATCGTGAACTTAAAGACATGAAAGCTCTGAAAACAGGTACAAGTACTACTTTTCCAATTTTCAATTTATATTTAAATCCTATTCCTCCCATTTCCTTTGAAACTACTCCTAAAAGTTCGGGAATATCCAGTTTTTGAGGGCATGCCTTTACACATTTTCCGCAGCCAGTACAAAGTCCAGCATGAACCTCACCATCGCCCATAATACCCCCTAGCTGACCTAAATAAAGGAAAGAAGCTCTAGCTCCTTCATTGAACATGTATTTATGATTGTAAATTTCAAAGCACATGGGAATGTTGACGCTTTTTGGACAGGGCATACAGTAGCCACATCCAGTACAATCAATTTTCATAAGTTCTTCATAAACGTCTTTAACTTCATCGTAAAGTTTTAATTCATCTTCAGTGAGCGTATTTGGCAGAGTTTCATTTGCAACTTGGATATTCTCCTTAACCTGCCCTTCTTCTCCCATTCCAGAAACAACACATGTAACTTCAGGATGGTTCAAGACCCACCTCAATGCCCAGTCTGCAGGACTTCTTTTGACATCAGATGTGTCCCATATTTTATTTACCTTCTCTGGCACTTCCCCAGCAAGAAGTCCACCTTTTAAAGGTTCCATGACGAAGACTGCAATTCCTTTTGAATGGGCATATTTCAAACCTTCAGTACCTGCTTGATTAGTCTCATCTAAATAATTATACTGAATTAAGCAGGCATCCCAATCATATGCATCCACGATCTCTTTAAATGAGTTAACATTGTCATGGAATGAAAATCCGATATTTTTTATTTTTCCCTTTGATTTAGCATCTTCTAAAAATTCAAAAACTCCAATTTCTTTTAGTTTTTCAAAGCTGCCTTTACCTAATGAATGAATCAAATAATAATCAATATAATCAGTCTGGAGTTTTTCAAGCTGTATCTCCAGATATTTTTCCATATCCCCATATTTTTTAATAAACCATGATGGCATTTTCGTGCAGAGCTTTACCTTCTCCCGGTACTCGCCCTGTAGTATCTCTCCTAAAAATGATTCGCTTGCTCCCCCATGATAAGGATATGCCGTGTCAATAAAATTTACTCCATTGTCTATTGAATCATAAATCAGCTTTTTAGCGCTTTCTTTATCAATTCTACCTGTTTTTGTAGGAAGCCTCATTGCACCAAATCCAAGTGCTGATATTTTATCGCCATTTTTTTCAATTTCTCTCATTTGCATTTGATTACCCCATAAATCTATCAATTGGCCTGTCAGTCTAATAATTACTAAATGATTGAAAATTTACGTATTTTCAATCTCTCAAAAACCTTAAAAATCTACGATATTTTAAAGTTTTTGAAGATTTTTTACTATTTTGAAATTCCATCCCATAAAAGTTCAAAAGCCATGTCTAAATTTTTTTCATTTAATTTTTCAGGATATTTTTCAAAATGAGTTACCACCGTAACTACATTACCCCAGAAATAATCCATTATCATTTCAAAAGAGATTTCCTTTATTTTTTGTTTTTGAATGCCGTTTTTGTAAATTCCAAGCATGCCTTCAGCGTGGGTTTCAACCTGTTCTTTGGTAAGTGAAGTTATATAAGGAGAACAGTGAAAAGTAAGTATAAATTGGAATTTATACGGCTCATTAATGCCAAAATGTACAAATTTAAGCCATAATTCTTTAATATTTTCTTTAAATGTTTTTTTATCGTCATAGTGTTTGCTGCTTTCACACAACATACTTTCTTTGGTGTATAAATATAGACGATTTATAAGCTCTTCTTTCGTTTTAAAATAGTGGAATAGAGTCCCTGTAGCAACTCCTGCTGTTTTTGCAATCTCTGCAGTAGAAGTTCCATGAAATCCCCTTTCAACGAAAAGTTTCAGGGATGCATCCAGTATTTTTCGTTCTTTTTCTTTCAAAATAACACCATGCAAATTAATTTGACACATACATTATAGACTGATTAGTCAATTTAGTATTTAATATTTGTGATCTATATCTTAATGACAATAATTTTGCAGTGAAATTCATGAAAATGAAAGTTTTTGCGGCCCACAAAATCTGTCAAAATCTTCGATTTTGTTGGGTTGTTTAGTATTTGTGATCTATAACTAATGTAAAAAAATTGAAGATTACTTAACAGTTGATATCTGAGGGGATGCAAAAAATTCATAAAAAACTAAAATGCATTATCAATCTTTAATTTGTTAAAAACCTTTGATTGTGGGCGTTAACTTATAATAAGTTTAAATTAGGTTCCCATTTCATTAACTTTTCCTTCAAAATTAGAGTTTTTACGAGTTAGATTTGGTAGAGATTTGGGCATATCTATTTAATAGATTATAAATAATAAAAGATATATATTAACTATGAAAAAATTTCATTTCAACGCCCCAAAAATCGCAAAACTAGAAATGAGAAATTTTCAAGTTATAATCAATAAATGGATATATTTAAATATATTATATTGAAATATTCATTCAAATTATTTAAACAAATAATTAGGAGGAAAAAATGCGCAATCTAGAAAAATTAAGTTCATTTAAACAGTATATTCCATTGACCCGACGGTCCAATGAACGAAATATTGGACTGCTTGTAGATGGACCAAATATGCTCAGAAATGAATTCCATCTGGATTTAGAAATGATAAAAGGAATAGTATCCGAAAACGGTACAATAAAGGTTGCAAAGGTTCTTATGAACCAGTATGCTTCAGATAAGCTCATAGAAGCTGTAGTAAATCAAGGTTTTACCCCCATAATAGTCGCAGGAGATGTAGATGTTCAACTTGCTGTAGAAGCTTTCGAACTTGTTTATAATCCTAATATTGATGTTATTGCCCTTATGACTCGTAATGCAGACTTTTTACCATTAATAAATATCGCTAAAGAAAATGGGAAAGAAACCATGGTAATTGGAGCTGAACCTGGTTTCAGCGTAGCCTTAAAAAACTCAGCAGATAGTGCAATAGTTTTAAATACACAACCAACTCCTGAAACTGCCTAATGATTCAACTTTTATCATTTTACCTATTCACTTAAGTGAAATATTTTATCTTTTTTAATAGGTAGATCAATGGAATTTAATTCATCACTTTTTTTATTTCCTCTAATTTTTTAAAATAAAGATTCAATTGACTTTTAAAAAAGACCCTTTTAATATAATTTATCCAATTAATTAATAATTCTATTTTCCAAATCCAAAAAAACATTTAAAATAGTTTCACCAAAACTAGTTTTAAGTTTTAAATAAAAAAATCATTTGCCGGGATAGTCTAGTCAGGTAAGGCGTAGGATTCGAAATCCTATGAGCGTCGCTCACCCTGGGTTCAAATCCCAGTCCCGGCGTTTATTTCTCTTAGAAGGGCAGATAAACGTGAAAGTGTTAAAAATATTATCCTGAATTTATGTA
Organism: Methanobacterium sp. UBA8; assembly: GCA_002509665.1. Taxonomy (GTDB): domain Archaea; phylum Methanobacteriota; class Methanobacteria; order Methanobacteriales; family Methanobacteriaceae; genus Methanobacterium_D. The sequence goes on along the minus strand of DADN01000168.1, from coordinate 12,131 downwards.
AATGATTTAGATAAACATATTGATTTTTATGAAACATTGCTGGATTTGAAGACAGAATTAAGATTTTCTATGCCCCAAGCAGGATTAGAACTAGCCCAAATTGGAAATATATTAATCATTGCAGGCAAAGAAGTAATTTATAAAAAATAGACATTCATGAAAAGTACAGACAATTTACATTTAATATTATGATTTAAGAGGATTACTAATTTTCAATAGATTTATATTACCAAATAATCATAAAAAAATAATATGAATACTGCAATAACGATCCTGATAGTCATTTTAGTAATTTTCATTTTATGGCAGGTATTTATAAGGATTTTAAGACGATATCTTGATTTTCCAGCCCCCGCATTTATCGGTAATTTTTTAGATAGTGATTTTAGAAGGAGAATGCAGTCTCCAGATAAAATAATCAGTAGAAGCGGCATAAAAGAAGGCATGAAGGTTTTAGAAGTTGGATGCGGCAGCGGTGCATTTACAACATTTGTGGCAAGAGCTGTAGGAGATAAAGGTGAAGTATTTGCACTTGATATACAACCCGAAATGCTAAAACAGATAGAAAATAAATTAAAACGGTCTGAAAATAAAGATATCAAAAATATTCAGCTAATTGAGGGAGACGCTCTCAATATGCCTTTGGAAGACAACTATTTTGATTTAGTATATAGTATAACAGTTTTTCAAGAAATCCCCGATAAAAATAAGGCATTAAAAGAGATAAAACGAGTTTTAAAACCTAACGGAGTTCTTGCAATTACAGAATTTTTACCTGATCCAGATTACCCCCTCAAATCTACCACTGTCAAAATTGGCACGAGTGAAGGATTTATTTCAGATGAGGTTGAAGGAAGTTTCTGGAACTACACGGCAAGGTTCATAAAACCAGATAATTAATTTAAGTGAATAAAAAAAATAAAAATCGTTAAAAAATATCTATTCTAAACTCAAATTATTTTTTTAAGCCATATCCATGAAAAGAGGGCACAAATCATCATTTTAAATTAGTTATTACCCCCTAAAACAAATTTTAAAATACTATTTTTTCATTGTACAAGCAATGTATTGTCTTTATTTACATCTAAAAAATAGAGATATGCCTATTTCAAATTAGATTAGTTTTCAGATGCTCTTACATAAAGGAGTATTTTTATGAAGTTCATATTCTACTATACGTGTTCTAAAAACTAATTTAAAAATATAAGCCTATTTAGAGGCGCTTTATGAAAATAAAATTTAAAAATATCAAGGATATACAAGTAGCATATATAATAGCAACAGGCAATAACCATCTGCTTCATATATTTACTGAATTAATGAATTACATCACAAAAAGCAATATATTTGTTATTGAATATCCTTACTGCACCTTTTTTAACAATACATTAAATGTAGCCCCTGAAGAGTTACACTATGAAATAGGAATTCCAATCATTGGAGATATATCTGGAAAAGGGATGATACAAATTAAAAAAATACCAGAAAATCACGTTGTATCAACCATACACAATGGTAGTTATAAACAAATGAATCATGTCTATCATACTTTAATGAAATACGCAGTTAAAAATGGATACATACTATCAGGACCTGCTACTGAGATTTATATTAACGGCACTCCTGAAGTTTCAAAAAACAAAGTCTCAGTGGAAGTGCGTTTTCCCATAATTAAAAAGTAAATGCATATATTACATTATTTTCCATAAGATATAACGCCTATTTATCCAAAAAATATCGACATTATTCTTATTTCAATATTTAGTAGTTCTCACATGCTCTTACTAAACCTATATTCCTATTATCCACATACTTGTTATAAAGTAATAACTACTTTATTGTTAAAGAAATTGTCAGGAAGTGCCATTATGCAAATAGAAATTAAGGATATAGAAGAAAAGAAAGCAGCTTATGTATCTGTAACAGGTCCTTACGATCAGATACCTGAAATTTTAGAAGAAATAGTTGGTTACGTTACGGCAGAAAATTTACAGATTACAGAACCTCCTTACGGAGTATATATGAATAGCCCAATGGAGGTATCTCCAGAAGAACTACAATATGAGATGGGAATTACATTTATAGGAAATGCAAATGGTGAGGGTAGAGTTAAAATTAAAGAAATTCTTGCCCATCAGGCCGTTTCAACAGTATACAAAGGACCATACGGACAAGCTGCACAAATATATCAAGCTTTAATAGAATATGCCAATGAAAACAATTATAATATAGCAGGGCCAGTTAAAGAAATATACCTAAACAATCCTATGGAAGTATCAGAGAACGATTTACTTACTGAAGTTCAGTTTCCAGTGATGAAAAAATAGTTACATAAGCAAGTCAATAGTTTACCCGAGGACTAATTATGGAAGTAGAAGAGAAAAGAATTAAAGATACACAGATAGCTTTTATGAGGTACAAAGGCGGTTATGATAAGATTCCAGAACTCATTGCAGAAACAGTACAATGGGTAACAGACAAAGGATTGAATATGACTGGAATGATTTATGGAGCTTATTTTAACAGCCCTGAAGATGTACCTCCAGAACAGCTGCGTTATGAAATAGGTGCTTCCTTTGAAGGCAGTGCAGAAGATGAAGGAAAAGTAATGGTCAAGATAATTCCAGAACACACCGTAATTGCAACACTTCACAAAGGACCTTATACTGAAGTTGGACCTGTAATCCGTGGATTAGCAGAATATGCGGATAAAAATGGATATGACATAATAGGACCTGTTACAGAAGTTTATCTTAACAACCCCAATGAAACTGAACCAAGTGAATTGCTCACTGAAGTGCAGTTTCCAGTAATTAAAATAGGATAAATAACAATTTATTTTTAAAGATTTTGTCTCACAAATCACTATTCTTTTTTTATTTGTGGTGGAAAAAAATGATAGCAGTCACAGGCGCCACAGGACACATTGGAAATGTACTCGTCCGCAAATTACTAGCAAGAGGCGAGACTGTAAGGGCAATTGTGCCCCCATTTGAAGATATCAATCCTCTTAAAGAATTAGAAGTCGAGATAGTTGAAGGTGATGTGCGAGATGTGGATTCACTTATTAAAGCATTTCATAATACGGAAATTGTCTATCATTTAGCAGGTATTGTAACAATATCATCTGGAAATAAGGATTTTCTTTACCATGTGAACGTTGAAGGAACCAAAAACGTTGTTAATGCCTGTTTAAAAAACAGCGTGAAACGCATGGTCTATGTTAGTTCTGTTCATGCCCTCAAAGAACCTCCCCACGGCACGGTAATTGATGAAACATGCAATTACGATCCAGAATGTACAAGGGGAAGCTACGACAGGTCAAAGGCTTTGGCATCTCTTGAAGTACTTAAAGGTATTGACAAAAACCTTGATGCAGTGCTGGTCTGTCCAAGTGGAGTGATAGGGCCTTATGATTACAGAGTATCCCAAATGGGACATTTATTTATTAATTTTATGAAAGGAGACTTAAAAGCTGGTGTTGACGGAGCTTATGACTTTGTTGATGTTCGAGATGTGGCAAATGGAATAATGCTGGCCTGTGAAAATGGAAAATGTGGCGAGAGCTACGTTTTAGCTGGTGAACAGATTTCAGTACAGGACTTATTTTTAGAGCTTGAAAAACTTACTGGAATAAAAGCTCCCTCGTTGAAAGTACCGTTATGGCTTGTCAAGGCAGTAAGTAAAATTTCACCATTATATTATAAGTTTACTGGTAAAGAACCTCTTTTTACGACCTATTCCATCGAAGTAATTAACAGTAACTCCAAAATAAGTTCTGCTAAAGCGTATAATGAGCTTAAATATTCTTCAAGGCCAATAAATGAGTCAATTAAGGATTCTGTAGAATGGATCAAGGAAAATATTGATTTTTAACTATCTGACCTCGTCTTAAAATAATTTTAACTTGTTTTCTGCTTTATTTAGATCAAAATCCGCAAGCTATTTATATAAGTTTCACAATAATATCAAGTAGTCGATATCGAGTGATTGATATTGGTATGAATTATATCAATAATAATTGATATAAATTGAATTATAGCAAGAATTCAATATCAAGTTAGCGATATTATATCGGCATTTCGATAGGAGGTTAAGATTCAATATGTGGGGCAACTGGAGAAACAAGTTGAGCGATTTCAAAGAAATACATGACAAACTTGAAGAACTGGGAAAACTCGGTGGTTTAAGAATATGGATAATCCATGTCCTAGATCAGGGACCCAAAAACGGCGTGGAAATAATGGACGCCATACAGGAACATCATGAATCGTTTCATAAAATGGCAGATATGAGGCGCAATATAAAAGATGATCCAGAGTATTACAAGCGTATGGATAAAAATAATAAGCACTACTATAAACACCTGAACAGGACGATGAAACACGCGTCGCGAAGACCTTCACCTGGTTCAGTGTACCCTATGCTCAAAAAAATGGTTTCTGAAGGATTTATTGTCAAGCGAGAAGACAGCAAATATGAACTAACAGATTTAGGGCGTGAAACATACACTAACATATTTGGACATTCACATGGATCACATGAAGAAATGGATCGGAGCGCACAGGCAGTAGAAAATGCATTAACCGAAATTGACAGCTATATATCTTATTTAAATGACATTAAAAAAGAAAAGTTAGTTCCACATAAAGAATGGATAGGAGAATTAAGCGAAAAACTCAAAGAAATGAAAGATTCGCTAAAAGAGGAATAATTTAAAGTTAAAAAGTAATTAAGACATATAATAGTCCAATTATGTTATAAAACACACTAAAAGTGTCTTTTAGCTACCTATTTTTGTTTATTTGGATTTAGGTTAGCTACAGCTATCAAACATTGAATTGAATAATAATGGAAAATAGGAGAGAAATATGACAGAATATGCCATAGAATTAAAAAATCTCACTAAAAAATTTGGTGATTTTACAGCAGTGGATGATTTATCCTTGACTGTAAAAGAGGGAGAAATCTTTGGCTTTTTAGGTCCAAACGGTGCGGGCAAAAGTACCACCATAAGAATGCTCTGTACGCTCGCTCAACCTACATCTGGATCCGCTAAAGTTGCAGGTTACGACCTGATTAAAGATTCTGCCAGAGTTCGAGAAAATATTGGGTTAGTTGCAGAAAAGATGATTATGTATGACAGGCTTACTGCGGCCGAAAACCTGCGGTTCTTTGGAAAGCTCTATGCAATACCAAAGCAAAAGCTTGAAGAAAAAATTGACGAGCTGCTTGAGCTGGTTAACATGGAAGAATGGAAAAACACGCAGATAGCCAAGTTTTCCACCGGTATGAAACAGCGAATTAATGTTATCCGGGCATTGTTGCCAGAACCCAAGATTATTTTCATGGATGAACCAACACTCGGGCTTGATCCACAGACAACATTCTCTATAAGGGACATTACAAGGGAGATCAACGACAGCGGAGTAACTGTGATACTTACAACCCACGCTATGGTAGAAGCAGAAGCTTTAAGCGATCGAGTTGCTATTATAGACCATGGAAAAGTCGCTGCCCTTGATACGCCACAAAACCTGAAGAATATGATAACAAACAGCGATACAACAGTATTCGGCACCAAAATTACCAATCTAACGTCTGATTTAATTGGAAAAATCAATTCAATTGATGTCGTAACTGCTGTATCCCAACAGGATCATTATAATCTGAAAATTAGCGCTAAAGGTGATGATGCACTTAGTCAAATCATCGATGCTATCCGCTATGAAGGCGGAAATATCGCATCTATAACTAACAGCAATGAATCAACTCTAGAAGATGTTTTCTTAGCTGTAACAGGAAAAGAAATTCGTGACCAGGCCAGTGAAAAAGCAGCCCCTGTACATCATGGGCATGGAAACGCGCCTAAAGCGAGGGTAAGGTGAGATCATGGATGCAATGAAAATATTAAAAGATAGTTATCACGTAATGTCTAAAGACATGCTTGAACTTAGACGTAACAAAATGTCTCTGGCAGCCCTTTTTATCATGCCTTTGATTTTTCTGGTCATGTTCGGTTTCATTTTTCCAACTGGTAACACTCAATTAAACATGCCTGTAGGATTGGTTAACCTCGATCATGGACAGGGAAGTAGTGAATTCATAGCACAGCTTGAGACAGTTAATAATAACACGCACTTTATGGCATTAACGAACTTCACCAGTGTTGATGATGCCATGACACAGGTAAAAGAAGGAAAATTATCTGGTGTGATTATTATACCACAGGGATTCTCAAATAATGTGACAAACGGAAAATCAGGCACTTTCACGGCATATATCGATAACAGTATTCCCCAAAGCTCAGCGCAGATGCAACAAGCATTATCCGGCACTGTAATTAGTATGAACAATATTAAAGCAGAAGCTAACGTCATGACACTGAGCAAGGCTACAAATCAAGCTGTTAATCCCCAGGCAATGATTTTCCCTTACACACCAAATGTCGAAACTTCTATACCTGGCCAAACAAATTACTTCAACTTCCTGGCACCAGGACTGATGATTATGATTGTGATGATGTCAGTTATGACTGGTATTCCTGAAGCCATTTCCAAAGAAAAGGAAATGGGCACATTTGACGGGATGTTATCCGCTCCAATCAGCCAAATCTCAGTTATAATCGGGAAAACTGCAGCACTGTGCACAAGAGGTTTTATCCAATGTATTATTATACTTGCAATCGCGATAGTCCTCTTTGGAGTCACTATTCAGGGAAGTATCCTGCTGGCATTCTTCATGCTCCTCCTGGGCATATTCAGCTTCATAGGAATTGGAATAATGGCTATTTCCATGTCTGGAGATCAAGCATCAAGTACAATGATTGTTAACCTGCTGATGTTCCCAATGATGTTCCTTGGAGGCATATTCTACCCAATTCAGCAGATGCCATGGTTCATGCAGACTATTTCACAGTTTATCCCTCTGACATATGCAGCAGATGCGATGCGTAAGATAATGCTCCTAAATGCAGGTATCGGGGACGTAATGACCCAAATAGTCATTCTTGTGGTTTTCGGTATTGTCACAATGGCCATTGCAGTACCTCTATTCCGGAAGTCAATGACACGGTAAGCAATACAATTTAGAAGAATATTTGAATAATATAAAAGAATTTATGGTTCGTAATGGTGGATTAACCCACCATTCAAATATTTATTTAAAAAAATGAATTTTAAAGCAATTAAATATTAATTTAAAGTTTAAGGAGGTATGATTATGGAATTTGAAAATACAATAAGAAAAATTATTGAAGAAGAGGTTGAAGATTATTATTTAGGTATTGCAGACTTGTCTAGTGCAGAAAATGACATACTCAAACAATATGAATCATTTTTTGATGAATATCCACGGGCCATATCCATTGGAATCACATTACCTTACACCGACACGACTGAAGTAATAGTTGGAAGTAATAAAGTTTATAATGAAACCAATCAACAATTAAACGTAATTACAGTGAGTTTAAGTAAATTACTGCAGCAGAAAGGATATAAAACGCTATCCATCCCCAAAACAGAAAAAGTAGATGATAATAACTTTATTTCATTACATAAACTGGCTGCAAATGTGGCAAATCTTGGGGAAATTGAAAAAAACGGTTTACTGGTAACACCAGAGGTAGGTTCTGGAGTTAATTGGGGCACGATACTTACTGATGCTCCTATTGAAGCGGCCAGCCAATGAATTTTAAAAGGGAATAAAAATGTTGGACAATTATAAATTAAAAGTGTTAAATAAAAAAGCCGCTTCACTTGAAAGCAGACCTGCAGAAGTTTTAAAAAGTTTAAAAATACATAATGGAGATATTATTGGAGATATTGGTACTGGAGGCGGGTATTTTACCTTTGAATTTTCCAGAAAAGTAGGTAAAAATGGCAGAGTATATGCGATTGATATCAACCAGAAATCACTGGCTTTTATAGATGATAAATCAAAAAAAGAAATGATAAATAATATAAAACCAGTATTAGCAGATCAAAAAGGATTTTTATTGCCTGAAACCATAGATATGTTCTTTTTAAGGAATGTATTCCATCATCTGCCAGAACCTGTCGAATACTTTAAAAATATAAAACAATTTTTAAAAAAAGATGGAAAAATAGTGATAATGGATTATAAAAAGGAAATATCAGGTTTTGTAGGCATGTTTGGGCATTACACTCCCGAAGAAACTTTGGTAGATACTATGAAAAGAGCAGGATTTGATGTATCAGAAAAATATGATTTTTTACCAAAGCAATCGTTTATTATATTCAAAATGGAATAATTTCACATAAAACAGATTGATAACTTATCTAGCTCCATATAAATTGTTAAATGTGCTATTCATTCAAAACTGAAGAGTTATAAAATAAATTTCTAGAAAGACTCTATATTTATTTCAAAATTTTCAACAAGCTCATGAGAATTAAAAAGTTCGCTTATTTCCATTTGAGTTACTTCTATTGTCTCAGCATCCATACTATTTGAATGCCCCATTATTTTGTCTAAAAATCCTTTATGTTCATATTCTACGATGATAGTTACTATTCCGCATAGTTCATCAGAATAATCTATGAATACTTCAACTGCAGCTTTTTTTATGGCCCGTATAGACATTACAGCGCCATGTATCTTTTTAGATAGAATTCGCTCCATGCTTTCGAGTTCTTTATTATTTAAAGTATCTCGGCTATATGACCCTAAAAGTTCATCTATTTCGTTTTCTTCCATATCTTTAAGCCCGTATTTCTCCAGAAGATTATCCCTTTCATTAAGTTCTTCAATCAAATCAGTATCTTCCTCACCAGGATCATCAAATTTTTTCCTTGCTAATGGATCTTCTATTGCTGCTTTAAGTTCATGTATATCCACATTACTTCCTCATGATAAGGGTATTATATAAAATCATTTATTTTAAAGCCATATTACAGACATCATTAATTAGTACAGATAATATGATTTTTTATATTTAATATAAGTTTAATTTCATCTAATAAATTAGTTTAGGAAATACATAAATATGCAATATTTAATCAAGCATACTAAATGAATATGCACTAAAAAATCAGAATTACTTATTATTATGCTAATTACTTCATCTAAATTATTTTAGATTTAACAGTTATTTACTGGATTTCTACAATTTTTTAAATAATCAGGACAAGTATTAGATAAATAAATTATTTTTAAGTTGTTAAACTGTTATGCAACATATTTATCCATTTATTATGTTAAATAATTAAAAATAACCTGAGATATCTCAGGTTTTCATAAATAGTTTTATTAACTCCCTACAATCAGACAAAAGCTTTTAAATATAGTTCATGATAACTTTTCAACCTGTTTACGATAATTAACCAGATCTTCAACTGTAACTACAGGCATAGCATGCTTTACAGCAAACTCTACTATTTCAGGCATACGCGCCATTGTCCCATCAGGATTTGTAAGTTCACAGAGCACGCCGCAAGGTTTTAATCCAGCTAAACCCATCATATCAACAACTGATTCAGTATGTCCTCTTCGCTCCAATACTCCCCCAGGACATGCTCTTAAAGGGAACATGTGTCCAGGATGATGAAGATCTTCCGGCCGAGCGCTATCTGCAATGGCCGTCTTAACTGTTTTAACCCTATCAGCCGCAGATACACCAGTAGTGACTCCTTCTGCCGCTTCAATAGATATTGTGTATGCTGTCTTAAACCGACTTGAATTATTTTCCACCATCATTGGCAGACCTAATTCACGCACTTTTTCATCATTGAGACATAAACATACAATACCGCTGCATTCTCGAATAAGCATTGCCATTTGAGCCTCTGTAAGAGATTCTGCAGCAAAAATTATGTCTCCCTCATTTTCTCGCTGCTCATCATCGGTAACTATTATACCCTGGCCGCATCGCAGTGAATTTAAAGCATTTTCCACCCTTTGGAGTGGGTTACCGAATTGTGCCAGTAAATTTTGATTCATGGTAATAAACCTCCTTTTTAGTTGACTTACCAGAATCAGGGCAAAAAAAACATAGACATGCCTAAATACTGAATATACTCGAATATTACAAGCATTCCAAACATTACAGACATTCCTATTCTCTCCCATCCGGACTTTCACCGTCGGCTCTGGATTCTAACCAGATCTGCTGACCCCTTTTAATATAAAAGAGCGCTCGCGGGCTTACTAATTTAAATTAGCATACCGCCGGTAGGGAATTCCACCCTGCCCTGAGAATAAGTCATTGATACATCACTTTTAATATAATAAATAATTTTCGCAATATCTAAAAATAAATTTAAAGTAATTCATCAAAATATCTATTTCTAAATAAAATTACCCATAATCAGCCAGTTTTTGACGAATTACCCCCAAAATATATTGTTAATTTTTTTAAATTAAGTCTTTATACTTCTCTACAATTTCCTTAAAGGAATTTGCAATATATGTTACCTGTTCTTCGCTGAACCCATAAGCACTGCATTTAAACCATTTAGTTTGTCCGCGTTTTATTCCGACAATATTTCGCTTTTTAAGTTCTTCATAGAGGAAAAATCCTCTTCTTGGATGGTTTTCAGCTATTTTATCGAAGACAAGTGTTTCAAATCTGGTGAGGTCGTGTTCTTTTGGCTTTATTCCGATCTGTGTAATGCCTTCAATTTCTTCCATTTGCCTTACAAAATTCCTTGTCTTTTCAACTTCCTCATCCCAATGCTTGACCCTCTCTGCAACATGTGGAAGTGATGCCATCAAAGTTGCTATTGGTGCCCCCCTACTGGTACATCCAAGCATTTCAATTTCCTTAACTCCATGCCTTTCAGAATGTTGAAGCAGTGCATCTGAATATTCTTCCTTCATTCCAAGCACGCCAATTGGTCCTGATGCTGCCATGCTTTTATGACCGCTTCCAACCACAAAGTCCATATTTAAGGCTTTTGCATTTATAGGNNGAATATGCGCAATTTAAAATTATTGGAACTCCTGCTTTATGAGATACATTCCCAATTGCCTTTGCATCTGTTAAATTACCATAGTTACCATCTACATGAGTAAGTAAAGAAAGTTTTATATCTTTTCCGCTGTCAATAGCATCTTCTAAAGTTTCCCTGTATTTTTCAGGAGTTATTTCATATGTTGGGTGCCCATTATTTGGAACTTCAATCATTTTAAGTTTATTTCGCTCTGCAGCAAGGTGAGTTGTGTAATGTGCATTTCCATCCACAATTATGGTATCACCAGGTTCACATAATGCATGCATTATTGCAAATTTACTTTCCCTTGCACCATGTGTGGTCCTTACCTCATCAACATTGATAAATTTAGCTAAATCCCGTAAAAATCCGGTTATTGAAGGATTAGGTATTTCGTCAAGCCTTCCAGCACAGTAATCGCATACACTGTAACCATCTGCATATTCCACTAAAGCTTTTCTTGCCTCAACAGACAGTACCCCTCCACGCTGAAGAGGGTTTAAGTTCAAATTGTCCCTTTCTGTATTTCTTGTAAGTCCATACTCCTGACATTCCATATTTATTCACCTGATACCCGTTAAATAATTAAAAAAAGATTAAAAAATCTATAAATGCTTAAATAAAATTATGATGTCTGTTTGGATCTAACATTAACTAGATCGCATTATATCATCGTAAGCTGATAAAGCAGCTACAGCACCTTCTCCACTTGCGACTATCCATTGTTTAAATCCGCCAGTATTGTCCCCTGCAGCATATATACGTGGAATATTAGTCTTTTGTTTTTTATCAGTTAATATATATCCTTCTTGATCAATTTCTACCATCATGTCTGCTGCTAAACTGTTAGAGGGTATTTCCCCAACTGCTATAAAAATTCCATTTATATTATATTCAGTTTTTTCATTGGTTTTCTTGTTATGCATTAAAACTTTTTCTACGACCATTTCACCTTTTATTTCATCTACAACAGTGTCCCAAATTATTGGAATTTTTTTATCCTTTAATTTTTCCTGTAAATACTTTTCAGCTCTAAGTTCATCCCTTCTGTGGACAATTGCCACATAAGATCCAATTTTATCAAGATATAAAGCACCTTGCGCTGCTGTATTTCCCCCACCAGCCACCAAAACCCTTTTACCTACAAAAAGGGGGCCATCACAGACTGCACAGTAAAAA
>DADN01000022.1 GCA_002509665.1 Methanobacterium sp. UBA8 | reverse complement strand
GCTAGTTTGTAGATTAATGCTGTGATGTATGCGATTAGTGGAGGGTAATCCATTGGGACTCCTGAAGGGTAATAAGAGTGTAAATCCCAGGGGGTGCTGTTTATGAGTGCATCTCCAAGATAACCATGATCAAGATAATCCTGGGTCATCCTGTAATTATAGTAAGAATCTAGCTCATACATGTAAGGTAATCCGTTTTGATCCTCATAAAATGCTTTTTCATTACTTGGAATTCCAGATAAACCCGTTGTTTCAACTCGAAGGATAAATCCAACCAAAAATATTAGTGTAATGATTGCAATTGTTGTTATTATTTTCTTTCTGGACATTTCTATCAATCTTATTAATCTGTAAGCGTAGATTTAGCTTTTCTTAATTCTTGAATATATTTTTAATCCTTCAATCTTGCCATTTGTTATTTCTCGATAATCTATTAATGGGGGAATACTTTCATTATCCCACACAAAGTAATAATCAATCTTATTTTCATTTAATTCTCTATTTAAATCCATAGAATTATTTGTTTTCTTTGCTTGACCATAATATTTGGCATTTAAATAATAAGAAATAGTAAATGAGTTCCCTCCCCATATATTAGAAGCTATATTTCCGTGTATTCCATAATCATTTTTTAATTGATTACTTAAATTATAAGCTGAATTATTTGAATTAGAGAATTTAATTCCCTCATATACCGGCTGAATAATAAAAGCGCATATTAAAATAATTAACAATATATTTCTTAAATTAGGGGTAAAAGTTTTGATTTTATATAATCTATCAATTAGATAAAAACTCGTTAACATCAATAAAATGAATGTAAACCATAGATATCTCCATTCTGTTCTAACGAAACAAAATCCTCCTGAATAGATTACCATGGTTATCCATAGGTATATTAATGTGTCTTTTGAAGGTTTTTCAGATTTTAATCTGAAAGTGAACCATAAACTTATAATTAAAATTATAACTCCAATAAGGAAGAAAGATTCAATTAGTAGGATTGTGTAAATAATATTTTCCCATATTAGACCAATTTCATATTTAAAATGTTCCCATGAATCAAATGGGTTCCATTGATTTATTATTATGTAAGATGGATCGTCCCAAATGCTCACAGCGTTTTTATTGGGGGGTTCAATTAAACCTAGAGTGAATACGGGGTCACATAAAGAATTAGGACCTACTAAAGCCTGGTTGTAATCTCCGGAAGTACTGATAGTTAATTTTTCGTATTTATCACTTATTGTACCTATCCAGAGCCCGCTTATTATGAAGAATATTGTAACTCCCAGAAACATGTTTTTCAATATATTCCTCTTTTTTNNGATTTATGTCTTTAAAATAATAAATTAAATTGAAGAGAATGAAATGAGTCACAAAAAAAGGAAAAGCATAACTTTTGCTAAAATAGGCTATAGTGCCAATAAAGCCACATAATATACCATAAGTCAGTTTGTTGGGATAATTGGGATCAAATATGATGCTTAAGTAATAAATAAGAACACATGCTACTAATAAATCGGGAGTATTATAAATTAAAGAAAAATATAAGATAATGGGAGTAGCAGAAAAGATAATTGCAATTTTAACTGCCTTATCTATTTCAAAGGTATGAGTCAATCTTCTTATGCCGATTATGGTAAAAAATCCTATAACAAGGGATAATATTTTGGATACATATACTGCATAAAATGGTGTATAATTAAATAAAAAAAAAGGAGTCATTAACCATGAATAAAGAGGACTCCAGATACCATTAACAGCATCTGACCATTCTCCAGTTGCATAAGCATGAGCAATGTCTATATAAGAGATTTCATCTCCCCCCATATGGGGATAGTATTGTAAGGAGAAAATAGCTAGTGCTGAATATACAAATAAAACGATTATTATATCTGCATTATTTTTTATAGAGGACATATAATTCATGTTATTTATTCCAAATTATGATATCTGGTTAAATTGTTGTAAAATAAATTGAATTCAAATATAACGATTTTTAAACAATTAGTTTACTATCTGCTATTTCTATGTATTCTAACTATAACGAGTCATTTTATCTCGTGATATTTATACTATTTCTTTATTTTTTTATCTATGGTGATGTATTTTTTTGTTATTATGTACTTAAAATCTAAATAATGTGCAATATNNATTTATGTTATACTCACTTTTTAATATATTGCTTAGATTATAACTTGTTTTCCTCACAGTTATTTTTGAATCAAATTATTCTGGATTAAAGACAAAAAGTGATAGTAATGTCAGTAATGCATCATGAACTTGATATTAATTGCTCTAAATTGACTTAAAATTATAAATGGTTAATCAAGTTCTGTTCCTGCTTAGATTTGGTTTGATAATAATATTGGAGTTACAATAATTGTTAAAATGACAAACAGTTGTAGTTGAAGTGTCTATCTAGGTTTCTGATACGAAATTTAATTAAATAATCACAGATAATTTTTTCCTACTCCTTAATTGGAATGTATCTATTAATAAAAGTAATGAAGAACTATAAATACTTAGGTAGGTCAAATAAATAACAGAATGAATATTTCAGATGATAATTGTTTGTAATTAATATATTGAATTCAAAGGGAATGATAAGAAGGTAGGATATGTTGCTTATTAAGTTACAATTCTTTAAATCTGGGGATGAAAAATGGCGTTTTTTAAAAATATTTTAGGGTCTGAAAATTTACCAAAATTTAGAAATGTTCTTTTAGGATCAGGCACTAAAATTAGCGAAAATTCCAATATTCAGGAAAATGTAACTATTGGTGTAAAATATAAACTAAGATCTAAATCTCCAGTCATTGGAAAAAATGCAGTCATCCGCTCAAATACAGTTATATATGATGATGTTTGCATTGGAAATGATTTTAAGACCGGGCATGGTGCTGTAATTAGAGAAAAGACTCGAATTGGTAATAATGTTCTTATAGGAACCAATTCAGTTATAGAAGGGCATTGTGATATAGGGAATAATGTTAGCATCCAGTCAAATGTTTATATCCCCATAAACATGATAATTGAAGATCATGTTTTTATTGGACCATGTGCTTGTTTTACAAATGATAGGTACCCTATAAGGATTGATTATGATCTCAAAGGGCCAACTATCCGGGAAGGAGCTTCAATTGGTGCGAATTCCACTTTTTTATCGGATATTGAAATTGGGGAAGGGGCTATGGTGGCTGCAGGAGCTATTGTAACAGGAGATGTACCTCCATCTTGCCTGGCTATTGGTGCTCCAGCTAGGATTAAACCTCTTTCAAAACATCTTAAAACTTTAAACAAAATTTAAGAAGTATCATAAGTTTTGAGAATAGAAACTATTTTTTCTGATACTCCTCTTTTAATAGGAGCTTTAATATTCCTCATTTCTTCTAATTTCCAATTATTTGTAAGTAAATCTTTCACAGTACTTGTAATATTTTTATAATCTGTCCCAATCAACAGGTTTTTCCCAAGATCTACAAGATATTCCCATTCCGTATTTTCTCTTAAAATCAGGCATGGAACATCTAAAACTCCACATTCTTCCTGTATTCCTCCAGAATCAGTCATTACAAATTTCGAATTTGCTACTAATCCTATAAAATCTTTATAACCTGTAGGATCGATTAACAAAATATTTTCGCTTATTTGGATATCATAAGTTTCAATAATCTTTTTAGTCCTTAGGTGAACTGGAAACACGATCTTGATTTGTTCAGAAATTAAATTCATCGCGTTTATAATTTCTTTTAATTTATTATATTCGGTATTTTCCTGCCGGTGGACTGTTAATACTGCGTAATCTTGCTTTTTTAAATCTAATTCTTTTAATTTACTTAAATTGAATATGTCAGCTACACGTAAACAAGCATCTATAGATGTATTCCCTACAAGATAAAAACTATTTTTTTGTATCCCTTCTGCAGTTAAATTATTAATGGCATTGTCATCTGGTGCAAATAAAACATCAGAACAATGATCAACAAGAATACGGTTTACTTCTTCGGGCATCCTCTTATCAAATGACCTGCAACCTGCTTCAATGTGTGCTATTTTGATGTTGAGCTTTGAAGCTGTGATTGCACCGGCAAGGGTAGAATTTGTATCTCCTTGAACAACCACAATATCTGGTTTCTCTTTTAGAAGCACTTTTTCAATTTCTATCATCATTTTTCCTGTTTGGGCTGCGTGTGTCCCCGATCCAATATTAAGAGTATAATCACAATCTCGCAGGCTTAATTCATCAAAAAATATTTTATCCATGTTATATGAGTAATGCTGCCCTGTATGAATGAGAATGTGGTTAAATTCATTATCAAGTAGGGGTATGAGAGGAGAAAGTTTAATTATTTCTGGCCTTGTTCCAAGTATTGTTGCAATCTTCATGTAGATTAATTGGAAAAAAATATAAATAAGCCTTTCCACACCATGATCATGAAGATTTCAGTGATTATTCCCATGTATAATGAGGAGGAGAATGCATTAAATACTCTGGCTAGAGTTAATGATGTTTTAAAAATTTATGATAATTATGAAATTATCGCTGTTGATGACGGCAGTGCTGATGATACCTTTAAATTAGCCAGTGAATTCGCGTTTAATAATCATAATATGCGGATTTTACAGCATTCTGTAAATATGGGGATGGGTAGATCAATAAGAACTGGATTTGATAATTCAGATGGAGATATAGTTGTTACAGTTGATGCAGATTTAAGCTACAAACCAGATCACATCCCTAAACTTGTAAATGAACTTTTAACTGATGATACTGTAGATATCGTGGTAGGTTCTCCTTATATGGAAGGGGGAGGGGTCAGCAATGTTCCTTTTTTAAGATTATTTATAAGTAGGGCAGCTAACAAGTTTGTTGGATTTTCCATGGCCGAAAATTTAAGTACCGTTACAGGAGTTTTACGTGCTTATAGGAGAGAAGTTATAGATTCATTAGAATTGGAATCAAACGGCACGGATATTAACCTTGAAATTTTATCAAAAGCAAGCGCAACCAAGTTTAAAATCAAGGAGATGCCTGCATTACTTGAAGGCCGGGAATTGGGTCAGTCAAAACTTAAATTTAGAGCTATAACAATTTCACACGTGTTATTTTCATTCCATGAAAAGCCAATGATGTTGTTTGGCGCGGTAGGTGCACTTATATTCTTTATTGGTGGAATAGCTGCAATATATCTCTTTTATCAGTATCTAAGTGGTACTTTAGATCCTACACGTCCTTATATGTTATTTATGGTATTGATGTTGATATCAGGGATTCAAATATTGATTTTTGGGTTTGTAGCGACACAGATAAGTCTTCTTAAACGGGAAATTTATATAGTTCAGAAGGAAAATAAACTTCTGAGGAAGAAATTAAAATAATTCCATTTTTGGTGTATACAATCTTTTTAAATCACATTATTGATATTAATACTTGTAATAATAGGATATAGCTTATAATATCAACTTATTAAGATGCTTTAAAAATATATTTAGAAATTTGGAAAAATTTGTAATCATGTTATGAATTAGATGAAATTTTAGATAGATTGATTTAATGTCGAAGGATATTTAGTAATATTTAAAGGGTATAAGATGAGCACAACACGAAAAATAGCAAGGAATACTAGTATACTGTCTATTTCTCAAATTATAAGTTATATCTTAATANNTCTCATTTGCCTTAGCTTTCTCTGGAATTTTCTCTATTTTCGCTGATTTGGGTCTAAATATATTAACAGTAAGAGAAGTTGCAAGAAATAAATCTTTAGCAAAGAAATATCTTGGAAATGTATTATTGATTAAATTAATACTTGCATTTTTAACATTTGGTTTGATTGTATTATTCGTAAATTTACTGAGT
>DADN01000073.1 GCA_002509665.1 Methanobacterium sp. UBA8 | reverse complement strand
AGAACTCAATTATTTTAAAACCCTAAAAATAAAAATTTTATGGCTACTTGTTTTTAAGCAGACCAAAAGTCTCTTCAGCTTCAGCTTCAGAGGCAATTCCTACAGTCATTAAATCAACATAATCCAATGTTTTCAGGAAATCGAAAGCATCGCCAGGAGTAAGTATTCCAGCAGCCATAGTCTGCATTGCAATGATTGTTTTATTTAACTTACTAATTAAATCCCTAAATTCGCCACGTTCTTTTGCTATAAAAGCGTCAGTATCCATTAGATACCCTAGTTTATTTACAGGGACCATATAAATACCAAATAAGTCTAATATGGGTGATTCTAAAAGATTTTTTGTTGTATTGAAAGGCTTGCGTGTTGTAAGTCCTGGAACAGCCCCTGTTTGCCGTATATCTTCAAGTTTTTCAGCTAAAAAATCGTAATTCAAACTATCAGTGGCTGCATCATGAAGAAGCATAGCACTTGCTCCAAGCTGAGATAGAAGTTCTATATCTTCATTTTCACAGTCCTGTCTTACAGTTCCAACAATGTTAAAATCACAGCCTTCATCTGTGGCCCATTTAAGGGCTTTTACTACCGGTTCATGAGGTACAAGCTGAATACCAGTAATTCCAAGTTCATGTGATTTTTTAAGTATTTTAAGTATGTTATCTGGTTTATCGTAAAGGTCTAATTGATAAAGTCGAGATCTATGTCCAAATTGAGTTGCCCCTATAAAAGGAGAAGTTCCAAGGAGAGTTCTTGGTATTTCTCTGTCGTTGATTTTAATATTTCCTTCAAACATTTTTATCCCAAATTTACTCCTTTTCGACAGTTATTGCAGTTCCATAGGCTAAAATTTCCTGCATCACATCTGAAATGTCATTTGAATCATAACGCACACTTACTACTGCGTTAGCTCCCATTGATTGAGCATGGCGTACCATTCTGCGTAAAGCTTCATCTCTTGTATCTTCCATCATTTTAACATATTCTTTTATTTCCCCACCAAACATGGAACGTATTCCTGCACCAATTTGTCCACCAAGACCTCTACTTCTTACAGTCAGTCCATATACAAATCCATGGGTTTCAACAGATTTGTATCCAGGTACGTAGTTTGAACTTACCACAATGAATTCATTTACATCCATATTTTTTACCTCCCTGTAAACAGTGAACTAAATATTTATCAAGTGCTTAAAATAGTTTTTGAATATCGGTGAACTGTTCTCCCATCCATTTATATACATCATATTCACAGATGGTCTTTTTAAGCCCATCCAAACGTTTTTTACGTTCTTCATGTTTCATTGTCACTGCTTTATAAATCGCATCTGCGGTTTCTGAAATATCAAGTGCATTTATGCCTATTGAATTTTCTTTAAGCTCATTGTAAGCTCCTGTAGTTTCAGATATGATTAAAATTCCACCATTTTCATTTACAATACTTCCTTCTTTAGGGACGATATTCATTCCATCATTAATTGAATTTATTAAAAGGCAGTCATAGTTTTTAAATGCTGCAGTTACAAGTGAATATTCAGCATCAAAATGAGGGACTATAGGTTTCCATCCATCTTTAGAATATTTTTCATTGATTTTGTTGATTATATCAGTTACTTTTATCTTGTAGTCTCTGTATTCCTTCACATTTTCTCTACTTGTCACCCCGGTTATGAAAAATGTAGTTTTTCCCTTAAATTCAGGATGCTTCTGGAAAAAAAGATCGTATGCTTTAAAACCCCTTATAATATTTTTACTGGGGTCAATCCTTTCAGTTCTGTAAATTAAAAAGTTATTTCCTTTAATTTTTTTAATATACTGCTCCTGTTTTAAAACTTCATTAGATTTAGCAAATTCATTTAGCTTTTTGGTATCAACTGAGATGGGATAGTTCTTTACAAAGATTTCACGGCCATCATAATGTACTATATTATTTTTAAAGTCTACTTCATCTGCATATTTTTCGCAGGTCATCAGAAAATTTTTTACATATCTTTCAATATGAAAACCAAGATGATCATTGGATAGAAGCCCTTCTATAATGGCTTTCCTAATGTATCGGGGATATATATTAAAATAATCAAGGTGAGGCCATGGAATGTGTATGAACTGGCTTAAAAAAATATCATCGAACTTTTGGCGGATATACCATGAACATGTTTGTAAATGAGTATCCTGAAGCATAATTAAAGGTTCTTTATCTGATAAATTCACTTCTCCAATTATTTCTTCTGCAAATCTCTGGTTTACATATTGATAGCTATCCCATGCTTGGTGTATGTTATCATCAATTTCAGGAGTATATGTTAAATTCCACAGATAATGATGTATAAACCATAAAAAAGGGTTATGAAAAGAGTTATAAAACTCATTGTACTTTTCTTGGTCTAATATAATTAATTGAACGTTTAACTTTGGCTTTTCCAGGGGGAATGGGATTCTATTTTCTGGAAATCTGCCGGCCATGTCTATATCTGCATCGGTCATAGCACTTGCAACCCATGTACCTCCTGTTTTCTCCATAAATGGAAGTAAAGTGGGGACAATTCCACCTGCCCCTATCTTCATCCCTATTTCGCAATTATCTTTATAAAAGAATTCTAT
This sequence comes from Methanobacterium sp. UBA8, assembly GCA_002509665.1. Taxonomy (GTDB): domain Archaea; phylum Methanobacteriota; class Methanobacteria; order Methanobacteriales; family Methanobacteriaceae; genus Methanobacterium_D. Next base: position 7,611 of record DADN01000073.1, on the reverse strand, counting down.
TGGCCCACGGTTAGATGCAATAATTAAATTTTTATCTTCAAGGAATCGATTTATACGTTCATCTGAAATTGAAATTTTAATTTCCTCCTGATATTAATTTTATTAAACGCCCATTTCTATATACACGTATAAGTGTTGTTCTGTATTAAAATTGTAATTTTAGTTATCTGGAGTACTAAAAAGCGCAATTTACAGTAGTAGGATTCACATAATTTTATGATAATCATCTGCATTACCTTTTAAGTCATGAGCGTTGTTAAAAAAACTTTCTTTATTAATATATGTTTTAAGGAATTTATATTTATTTTGATTTTTTGAACTCAAAAGAAGATTTACAGCTAAAAAACAAGCTTAAAATGGTGTTATTTAAAATAATTATTTTCAAATAAATTAACAATGAGTTAAAAATAAGAATTTATTACAAATTAAAGTATATATGACTTAAAATAGCTTACGAATGTCGTTAAACTGTTCCTGCATCCAGATATAAACGTTTCTTTCGCTGACAGTTTTTTTAAGTCCTTCAATAAGTCTTTGTCGTTCATGTTTGCTCATCATAATGGCTCGATATATTGCATCTGCTGTTTGGCTGATATCATAAGCATTCACAATGATAGAATAATCTTTAAGCTCTTCGTAAGAGCCTGCACCATTGGACATTATTAAAACCCCATTATTTTCATTTACTACAGGCCCCTCTTTGGCAACGATATTCATACCATCTATAATTGGGTTTACAAGTAAACAATCATAATGTTTAAAAGCTGCAGTTACAAGTCCATAATCTGCCTTAAAAATCTGTTTAATTGGCACCCAACCATCTTTGGAATACCTTTCATTTATTGAATCGATTATTCTGTAAGATTCATCTCTATAATCACAATATTCCTTTATCTGCTGTCTTGTAGGCATTCCAGTTGATAGAAATACTACTTTTCCATGAAATTCAGGATGCTTCTGTAAAAATAGTTCATAAGCTTTAAATCCACGGATTATATTTTTACTCAAGTCTGCCCTATCAGTCCGGTATATTAAAAAATTATCTCCCTTGATTTTTTTAACTAATTCTTCTTTTTTAATTACTTCGGGGCTTTTTGCATTTTCTATGAGTTTTTTATCGTCAACAGATATGGGATAATTCTTTACAAATATTCTACGCCCTTCATACCATATTGTATCTGTTTTGTAATCTACTTTATCTACATATGGCTCACAGGTATATAGAAAATTCCGGGCATATTTTTCCAGATGAAATCCAACAATATCATTGGATAACAGCCCTTTGATAATAGCTTCCTGCATATACTCTGGAAGAATACTGAAATATTCGGATTGGGGCCATGGAATATGGATAAAATGGCTTAAAAAAATATTATCAAGTTTTTCTCGTATATAACTGGGGCATGTGTATAAATGATAATCCTGGAGCATGATCAAAGGCTTTTTTTCACTTAATTTTACTTCTTCTATAATTCTTTCTGCAAACTGCTGGTTTACGTATACATAACTGTCATGCCATGCTTTATGGATATTATCATCAATTTCTGGCATGTAGNNACAAACCAGATAAGGGGATTGCTTATCACGCTATAATAGTCTTTATATATTTCTGGATCTACAACAACAAAAGAAACACAAAAATCAGGATTATCTTCTGGAATTGGCACCATACATTTTTTATGCTCTGATGCTATTTTTCTGTCTCCTTCTGTCATGGCGCTTGCAACCCATGATCCCTTAACACGAGTCATAAATGGAAGTAGAGTGGATACTAGTCCTCCTCCGCCTCTTTTCATTTTAATTTTTATTTTCTAAGAATTTGTCTATCCTTTCATGAGTATCATGTGTAATTGTATCCCTCTATTAATAACTTTTATATATTTATTAATAATCTGTAACAACAAATTTAAATTTATTTTCATTTAAATAAAAATAGTAGATACGATGGTTTAAAGGGAGAATTTTGGAAATCCAAAAATTGTGGAAGGTCATTATTAAATAATGATAATTTTTTACTTATTTCGTCAAAGATTATTGAATATTATACTAATTAGTTTAAATTATAAACAACAAAACTTATAACAATAGATATATCTAAATTAAATCCTTAATAGTTTAAATTTATTTATCTATATTGTATAGTAATGATTCTATTAGTTAGGCTCATGCTGTGATCATGTGAAGAATGTTATTTAGTTAATAAGTGATTTGCTTAAATTTTTAAACTTTTTTCATTCATAATTCATATGATGATTTATAATTACATTTGCACAAATAATGCAAATTTAAAATAGAGATATGCGGCTGGTGAAATAATGGATAAAATGAAGGTAATCATAGCTGATCAAATAAATGAAAAAGGAATTAAAGAGCTTGAAGACGTGGCAGATGTTGTAGTTAACACTTCCATTACTCAAGAAGAGCTCATAAAAGAAATTAAAGATTTTGATGCTATTATTGTAAGAAGTAGAACTAAAGTAACTCGTGCTGTAATAGAAGCGGCAGAAAAACTTAAAATTATAGCAAGAGCAGGTGTTGGTGTAGATAACGTTGATATGGCTGCTGCTACAGAAAAAGGGATAATGGTAGTTAATGCTCCGGAATCAACTTCAATAACTGTTGCAGAGCACACTATGGGACTTATAATGACACTTATAAGGAAAATTTCAATTGCAGATAAGTCCGTAAAAGAAGGAAAATGGGAAAAAAGCAGGTTCATGGGTATAGAACTGAATGGTAAAACCCTTGGTATTATAGGTTTAGGAAGAATTGGAACTCAGGTTTCCATAAGGGCAAAAGCATTTGGAATGGAAATTCTTGTTTACGACCCATACGTAACTGAAGAAGCAGGAGCAGAAATAGGAGTTAGAGTTGTAGACCTTGAATACTTACTTAAAAACTCTGATGTCATGACAATACATGTTCCACTCACTCCTGAGACAAAACACCTCATATCCAAAAAAGAATTTGAAATGATGAAAGAAAATGCTTTCATAGTAAACTGTGCGAGGGGAGGCATAATAAATGAAGATGACCTCTATGAAGCACTTAAAAATAATATAATTGGTGGGGCAGGACTCGATGTATTCGAAACAGAACCTCCAAAGGACAGCCCTCTTTTAACACTGGATAATATAGTTGTAACTCCTCATATTGCTGCATCAACTAAAGAAGCACAAAGAGATGCTGCAATAATTGTTGCAAATGAAGTTAAAAAAGTTTTAATGGGGGAAGCACCTAAAAATGTTTTAAACATGCCGGTTTTAGATCCAGAAACATTTCATGCCATAAGGCCATATTTAAAACTTTCTGAAAAACTAGCTAATTTCTTAATTCAGGCTGCAAAAGGCAACATAACTGAGGTTAATATAACCTACTGTGGGGAGTTAGCCGATTTCTCAAGAGTAGACGTGATAAGCAGGACAATTTTAAAAGAAACATTGAATTCTATACTTACTGAGCCTGTAAACATGATCAATGCACCTACCATTGCTAAAAATAGGGGTATTATCATCACAGAAAGTAAAAGAAGCGAAGCAGAAGGGTACAAAAGCCTTATAAAAATTGAGATTAAGAGCGATGAAGGCGAACTAAGCATTGAAGGTAATGCTACAAGAGATTTAAGGATTGTAAGAATTGACAAGTACTGGGTTAACGTAAAACCTGAAGGAACAATGGTAATAACCCGATACAAAGATATTCCGGGAAGTATTGGTACAATTGGAACAAAACTGGGAGAACACGGAATAAACATAGCTAAAATGCAGGTCGGTAGACAGGCACCTAGCGAAGAAGCAGTAATGGTCTTAACCGTAGATCAAAAGGTTCCAGTAGATGTAATTGATGAAATCAGGGCATTAGAGCATGTTTATGACGCTGTATATGTTCAGTTATAATTAATTACACCAACAAATAAAAAAAATAGATAATTAAATTATTTATTTTTCTTTTTTCTCATTTTTAAGACTGATTAAATTAATTTTCAAACCACAAATCGAATGAATATTTGTTTTTAAATTATCCGGTAATCTGCTATATTCCCAAATGAATCATAAGCTCTGATGCTTTCTCTATCATAAGGCTCTGCAATTATCATATGAAAGAACCCTCTTTTTGAAAAGAATTCTAAATCTGCATCAGATGGACTTGCACTAAGCCCTGGATGGCTGTGAACAGATCCTAGTGAGCTGGTAGTCAGCGGCTGCATAAATACCTGCATTACAGCTCCTTCCTGTGAAGTTTCAACTGGAAGAAAGACTAAGCCTGTTATCCGGAGCACTTTTTCCTCTATTTTTCCTTCTAAAAGAGCCATGAACTCGTTAGGGTAGGCCTCCTTCGCAATGTTTATTATTTCATCTATAACTTCACTATCCACATGCACTTCTTCAAACTGGAACTTAGAAGTTCCAAGAAGTTTTCCAAGTAAATTATTCAGCTTCATTTTATCAGATCTGGGATTTATTAATGTTTTAGTTAATAAAATCATGTTTATTTTTAGTTAGGGTATGGTTTGAATGTCTTATGCAACATATAAAAATTAGATATAATATGTGATTTATAAAATGATCTATAAAATTAGTTTTTCACTGAAAAATTCAGCATTGAGTATAGGTAAATTTTCATCAACAAAAATTTTTTTCCGCACAGATTTTACTTTTTCATCTTTAACAGGGTTATATCCTTCAATTATTTCTTCTTTTTTGTAGATTCCAATACCTCTTCTTTGCCATGCTGGAAGTTCAGCTAGATTTATACCTCTTTCAAACAGGATGTCATGGAGCCCGCTACTTTTTTTCTTCCTTAGAATTTCCATAGTTTCTTTTTTAGTATATTCTTTTCTTAAAGTCCAGTAGGCATATCCATTGATGCAGTTTCNNATGCCTCATCTTGTCTTTCTTTAAAATATTCCAGTGTGCCTTTTTTTGAAAGTGGAATCACCCTGGAATCAAATGAAATTGGCTTCTTAACTGGTTTTAACAGATTTTTTGTGAAGCTTCCTGTGATAAAACTTGCAAAAACAGAGTCCAGCTTTTCAATCCTTCCCCCAAAGGGAATCTCAGATAATAAAATGTTTATCTCATCAGAGAATGTGTAAATAAGTGCTGGACTGAATTCTCTGCTAAAATCTTCACAGGTTTTAACCATTATATCTCTAAACTGATGATCGTAAGGCTTTTTAAACTTTAAATCGTGAGATAATTTAGAAAATGTTCTTCCATCAATCCTTATAACAATTTTAGATCCGCATGGAACCTTCAAACTTGAAAATATTTCACATTCTCTCATAATATCAAAATTTTCTAAAAATAAGATATAAAAATAGGTTACGTTCCTACAATTATATTTTCATTTAATCTTCTAAGAAGTTTAATTGCAGAATATGCGGCTAAAACACTTGTTTTAGGGTTCATGGAGCACCTGACATTTTTGGTGATAGTTGTAAATTCACCTGAGTCTCCAACTACGTGAACTTCATGCATATTTCTATCAACTGAAGGGTCTGCTATTATTTTAACATCAATATCTATTCCGCAGGCAATACTTAGTGCTGCAGCTACATTTATATTGGTAGGGAATTCTTTAACAGCTTCCGATGCTTTTCCTTCATAAAGAATAGTTTCCCCATCTGTTTTAATTCCAAGTGACCTGGGAGGTTTCCTGGTAATAAGCGAAGCCTGGGATATTTTACCAATAGATGCTGCTTTAATTCCATCTATGCCTACTATAGCGCCTGAAGGGGCATATATTTTAGCTCCTGTTGAAGCTGCAATCTTTTCGAGCCTATCTTTAAGTTCAAAATCCATTAGAGCTCCAACACTCATTATAAGAACATTTTTCCCGCTCTCTAGTACTTGAGGGATAACTTCTCCAACGGCATGAGGTGAAGCAGCCTCAATTACCAGATCAACTCTATCCAGCATATCTTCAATTTCAAGAACTACTGTTCCATCAACTTGAAGGGCTAAATTTTCTGCCCTTTCAATGTCTTTATCATAAAAGAATTTTAAATCAACGCCTAATTTACCTTCAACTGCAAAATTGGTCATGATGTTAGCTATGGCCCCGCATCCTATAATTCCAACTTTCATTATTCTCCCTTATTTTGATGTGGTTGCAGCTGCTGGTGTGGTCGATACTTCAGGGCTTATCAAAATAATATCTCCTACAGCTTGAACTCTATCATACTGTATATCTATGCTGCCTTCTTCTTTTAAAGGCCTTACTTCATCTACTTCTGGAACAAAGCGCATGCTGGTTTTAATAACATCCCTTATTCCAACACTTTTTACTTTATCTGGTGCCATTATTCTTGTTTTAAGAACTGATACTCTTCCTTTTTTAATGTTTAATACCACGTCTTGAACTCTTCCGACGTATTTTCCACGTGTTGTGTATACATCTAAATTATACAGGCTAGATAAATCGACCATTTGTTACCACCACATTTAGTTAAATAATTCTGATTATTGAATAAGGTTTGAATCATTTATCTACTTAAATATTTCGAAAATTAGCCCAATGTTTTAAAACAGGATACCTAAATGTATTAATGGAACTTTGAATCCACAATATAAAATAAGACTAAAAATATTACATAAATTTAATTTAATAATATTACATGCGTCTATTTTCACGTGGTCATTGAAGTTATAAATTGTAAAATACAATTATAAAATAGATTAAAATTCTAAATAACTAAATCTATAAAAAGTAAAGAAATTAAAAGATTAAAATATTTTTATTTATAATTCAAATTTTAATGGTTATGGTGATTATATGTGGGATACAAGCAATGATTACAGATTATTAGTATGTGAAAAGTCAGTAGATCTTTTTTTAAGAACCATAGAAGGAGCTAATTTAAGGGGAAGGTGGAATAAAAGAGATGTCCGGCAAATAGCCAGAGATATGATTCCTGAAATCCAATCTCTCTATTATTCTTATGCTGAACCTGCTGATTTGGCCAAAATGCCTCAGATTGAATCTCTAAATGAAAAAGCAGAGAAAATAATTGAAAATTTCGGTGGGGAAAAGTGGTACAGTCATTTTCTAGATATGGTAAATAAAGAAGAAAAAATTAAATTAGAAGAAGCCATCGCTAAAATACGTTTCTTTTTAGATACGGTTTTAAATTTAGATAAAAGATTAGCTCTTGGACCAATAGATGATCCTATAGTTGCTATTGATATTAAAGTTGGAGAGATCGTAAGTGCAGGGGAACATCCAAATGCAGAAAGTCTCTTTGTTTGTAATGTAAACATCAAACGAGTCATAACAGTTGTAACTAACGATTTAGAGGTTAAGGAATCTAATAGGGTCGCTGTAGCAATGCTTCCGCCGACAAGCTTCATGGGAATTACCAGTGAAGGAATGTTTTTAGGGGCTGGAGAAGGTGTCTTAAAAAATGTTGAAGGCGAATTAGGTGGAATGCCAAAAGGAATTCCTCTGGAAGCGTTGAATGAAGCGAGAAATTTTGTTGAAGACTTCATTAAACATTAACGCAGTTAATGTTTAATGAGCCACCAAAATCCTCAAAAATTGCAGCCTATGAAAATTTTCAATTTTCGTGGCCCCAAAATTCAGAGAATTTTGAGGGATTTTTGGGAGTTA
>DADN01000162.1:3355-4689 GCA_002509665.1 Methanobacterium sp. UBA8 | reverse complement strand
ATTATAACACAATCAATATTAATTTTATAATTTGTATTGAAAACTAAATAAATTAAACTTAGGTGTTTAAAATGACGACTATCGAAATAAGCGCACAGAAAGATAAAACGACAAAAAACTTCGAACGATTTAGATTTGAACATGAAAGCATTAATGGAAGCTTGTATCTACCAAAAGGTGTTNNAAAGGTTATTGTAGAGTATGAGTGATTAAGATTTATCAAAGAGTTTCAAAATAGATATTAGAAAAGCTGTCAAAAGTTCTAATGTATTATGTTTGATGATTTTAAAAGTTTATATAACACTGCTTGCTGTACAAAAGAACTATTATAAATTTTATGTTATTATTGTAGTTATTTTAATGTCAAGTGTTAGAATGTACTCAATGTTTTATAAAAATATTAAAAATTGTTAAAATACTATTTTACAAAGATATTTTAATTTATATTTACAATTATTTATATTAAATAGGTTTCGTTGGAAATAATGTCACGTAAGAAATATAAATTTGTAAAAGGGTGATAAATTTGTAAAAGGGTGTAATGGAGAAATTCAATAGTCTCCCATTAAAGCATTTTTTAATGTATTGTTAAAAGGTATCGTTAAAGAGGTACTCCGTTGTGTTATATGTTTATTTATTTTTTAATATAACTTCTTAAACTAACTACTGCACCGCAGTACCTTTTAAATGAACCTTTAAAAGAATCATTCAAAAATATATTCCTTCATACGCATAGCTTTCTAGATGGAAAGTCTAGTATAAATAACTGTTGGTAAAACTATTGATAATGTCTTAATTGTGATAAAATAATGTATAATATTCTACTTTTGTACAGTAATAGAGGAATAATATGGAAGATATAAAATGTTTATGTGGAACTAAAATGGAATTTCAATGTTATTTTTAATTATATTTATAATTATTTATGTTAGAACATCAGCAAGCATATATATTGTATCACTGTTGGTATCAATAAATACAACGGTTTATATAATAATTGTTATATCTTTTTTATATATAATTATATTATGCCTAAATAAGTTTTTTCGAACATTACTACNNAGAGAGATGCAATCACCTAATATACTAAAATTAAAATAGTCTTATGCAAAAAAGTCACAATCACTTATTTGAAAGTTTTATTAAATTTTAAAAGGTACTGTGGTGTTGGTAAAAAAGAAAGTTTATAATTTGAATATTATTCTAATATTTAATATTAAATACTCTTCCATTAGAGCAACTATTGATATAAGTCTGAAAGTTACTTCTGTACTTTTTCTATTAATACATCCAGAAGGCACTGGTTGTTGTATTCATATTCTTATTCCTTCTTG
>DADN01000162.1:0-3342 GCA_002509665.1 Methanobacterium sp. UBA8 | reverse complement strand
CAGTACCTTTTAAGAATTATCTTAAAATGTATAGTATATTTTAACTTTTAACTTTAATTATAGAAGGTACTGAGTGTTAGTATAAATTTAAAATTATTATTCAATCACCACAGTACCTTCTTAAAATAAGTAAAAAATATTTTAAAATAAGAATATACTAAAAATAATATAATAAATTTTTGTACTTATAAAGATAAAGGAAAANNTAAGTTTTTTCGAACATTACTACAATAGTTAACTGAATAAACTTCCACTCGAAATTAAGGGATGTAGTAAGCAAAGATCTTTACACATCTATTGGAAGATGTCAAAAAGATAAAGGAAAAGTCAAATTAATAATAATATATAAATCTTTCTATTACATATTAATTCAGTAGTGTTTAGTTAAAACAGTACAAACATAATTTTGAGCTTTAACAGTTTGACAATGTGCCATTTTATTTTCTTTTCTAGGAATCCAAACAAATTCTACATGTTCAATTTGATCGATTAATGTTTTTGCTTGAATGTAAAGTTCAAATAGATTATCGCTCTTTACCTGCCACTCATCCTTTAATTGTTCTATAACAAGTTGTGAATCGCCACATATAGTAACTGAATCCCATTTCAATTCAAGTACTCTCTTTAAACCTGCTATCAATGCAAGATACTCAGCTTGATTGTTTGTTCCACTGCCTTTAATATTAGAAATCTTGTCAACTGTATTGTACCCATCTAACAAAACAGCACCAATAGCCATAATTCCGTTTTGACAACTGCCATCGAAGTAAATCATTTTCTTCTGATTTAGCTCATGCAAAGATGCAGTGTATTCTTCCTCAGTTTCCAGATCAATTTCATTGAAGTAAAGTGAACATGCATAGTTATGAACCCAATAAACTTGATGAAGGTGTTTCTTGAAATCGTCACCCCACAAATATCTTACAAATTCTGTAACATCAATAATGGTTCCATTTCGAAAATGTTTATAGACAACACTTAACATGATACCCAAGATAGCATTTTCCTCATGAATATTTTGTAATAGTGTTTTTTGATCATTCCACATAGAAGCGAATATAAATTTAGTTCGTTCAGCCACAAACTGAGATAGTCCAAAATAATTAACCGCGTCCTGTATAAAGTCCTCTACATATCTCTCATCAGGATGACAATATTTGTATATTATCTCAGGATTATGTTTCTCAGGATTGTCCCAAGCTTGGAATTTACCAACAAAATTTTTCTGAAATCCTCGCTTGGGTTTTGAATCATTTGAATAATCATACTTTAATCTTCTCTTAATACTAGCCAATTTTTTTTCGTAATTTGTCGTCATATTTTTCTCCTAAACGGAAAACACTATGTGATAGGACTTAGAAACTATCAAGTAGACAACATCAATACAAAAAATAAAATCTGCAATATCTCTGCAATTTAATTCAAAACAGAATTAGGTACGGAAGAGCTAATTATGCAAAAAATTAAAAGTATTTATAACAGTGTACATCTACGTAAGTTTCCCGTTTATTTAACATATACATAAAAATCTTTCTTCATCGTTTTCAAAGATTATGCTTGTAATATGAAACTACACTAATAGTAACATTTTTTATAACTTTCGTTGCACAGCGGGAGCACCCTTTGAAAGCTTCCCAGCACTAGATTATTTTGCTTTTCTGATAGTATCCACTAAAACGGATAATATCAAGGAATTCTTAACGGTTACTAACGTAAACACTAGCCTTTGAGCAACTAATCAGAAAAGATCATACTGAATAATTATAAGAGCAATAAATAAACCTCTTAAGAATTAGATTTACAATTAAATTACATATTTCTCTTCATCAATTAGCAAAAGATCTGGCAACGAAAAGTATAAGTTTTGAAAATTACTTTAGAGTTCATAACCAAAAGTTAAATAGAATGCCAATTTTTTCAGTTAGTGCAGTTGCTTGATCTTACAACTAGATCTTTTAAAGATCTCTCCGTCGAATTCAGCGATGAATTCACTTTAGGCTCCAGGAGCACGGTTCGGAATTATTTCATCCTACTCAAGTTTCACGTCATGTTTTCCAGTTATTTTCAACGCATACTTTTATGGCACTAATCTCCTATTGAGTTCATTTTCCTCTATGTTTGTGAGGTAGTCCATAATTTTGACATATATTAGCAAACTATGCAATCTAACTACATCTTGATAATATAAATAGCTTTTGTATACTCATTAATGACAACATTTCTATTCTTATATTCTAATTACTATAATACAAAATTAATTATTCCCAAATTTTACGCCAATTTTATAATATTTGGTGAATTGCCCCCTGTACCATTCAAGATATATATTCATTTGAGCTCGAGAAAGATTGTATTATATAGGAAATTTTTCTACAATTCTACTGTATTGGTCTGTTGCTTGCTGCACCTTATTTAAATAATGTGCACTTCCGACAGTAACAGATGCTCTACCTTGAATAAAATCAGCTACGCTTTCTGTTATGCCTTCTTTAATCATTTTATTAAGATGCCATTTACGAATAGTTTTTGCGGATACACGTTCACTTTGTATTTTTTTCAATATGTTATCGTACGAGTTTAGAGTATCTATTTTCTTAAGCTCAGAAATGTATGAAGCAGGGAAAAAAGTTTGAAACGTTTGTTTTGTACCTTTGGACAGAGAGGAAGTGGGATAATGGGCAACTTTGCCATCCATGATTATATTATGCTCGTCAAATTTCTGTAGCATCTTATGGATATGAGTGAAACGATTTCCTGAGTATACTAATAAACGATAAATTGGCTTTAAATCGTCAGGACACGCTTCATATGCTTCTTTTATTTCCTTGTCAGTAACATAAATTTCAACGACACCTGATTTCTTAATTTTTACGTAATGTCTCCATTTCTCGAGACTGTGCCCACATATATTCTCTATTTCTCCATCTTCAAAGTAAGAGAATAAATTGCGTAATCCGCGTTCTTCTTTATCCTTTAGCAGTATGTTTCTGAACTCTACAGGTTTATACACTAGCGTATTTTTAAAGAACTTTGCCAGGGCACTTAAGTAATCTCTCTTCGTATTCTCAGATATTCTTTTATGCAGCAGCCATTCTTTGAATTTGTCCTTATGCTCAGTCCAAATATTATTAAGTGAATTAACTATTCTTTCACTAACATTCTGTTGCTTCGTTTTACCGTTTAATGAGCAAGAACTATCTATAACGTTTGGCTCGTCAATAACTGGCATTACGTCGCGAGTTTCCCAGCCTTCACACGGCGGAGGTCCTGAGTTCGAATCTCAGCGGGCCCACTGATATCTTTATCCCACCCTCTTTACTCCTTATTTTTTGATTTTAAGAA
>DADN01000269.1:4991-15941 GCA_002509665.1 Methanobacterium sp. UBA8 | reverse complement strand
TGATTTTTTAAGGTTCTGCATGTTTTTAGAAATTTTCCAAAATAATGATTCAGATTATGCTCTTAACCTGGAGAATCATAGATAAGGAGGTTTATAACCCACGGAGACGGATTTTGATTCTCTTTAAAAAAGAAATAGTGATTACCCACCCACCCAAAAGCATAGTCTGAATAGATACTTAATTTTATATCATTTATTTACCATTATTAACAAAATTACCGTCGCTCATGTGGAGAATTTCATCTGCAAAATCTGCAGATGCCTGATTATGGGTAACAACAACAATGCTTACCCCATCATTTTGATTCAGATCTTTGAGGACCTGCATTATGGAGTCCGCATTTTTAGTGTCAAGTTCTCCTGTTGGTTCATCAGCTAAAATAATGGATGGGTCATTTATAAGCGCTCTAGCTATTGCAACACGCTGCTGCTCTCCACCTGAAAGCTGCCCTGGGTATTTATTAGATTTTGAACCCAATCCCATCTTATTTAAAAGGTCTATAGCTTTCTTTGTATCCTCTTTTATCATAGGGAGCATGATGTTCTCCAGGACTGTAAGCTGCGACATTAAGTTAAAACGCTGGAATATAAATCCAATTTCGTTTCTTCGAAGTCTAGCCTGCTCTTTAACCGATAATTTTTTGGCCTCTTTTCCATTAATTTTAATTACACCGCTTGAGGGCATATCTAATATTCCTGCCACGTGCAGGAATGTGGATTTACCTGATCCAGACGGCCCCATGACTGCAGTAAAAGAACCTTTCTCCAGAGCCATGTTCAAACCAGCTAAAGCATTTATCAATTCATCTCCCATTGTATAAGTTTTCCAAACATTTTTAAATTCAAGTACTGCATTATTCATGTCTAAGAGCCTCCACAACATTTAATTTTGAAGCACGCATTGCTGGATATAAACCTGCCAGGATACATAAAAGAGTAGATCCTATAATTACTCCTCCAATTAACCACACAGGCATCATTTGAGGTATATAATCTGTAAAGTCAAGCATATTTGCAAATACTACGATACCTATAATACCAAGAATGACTCCTAAAATTGCCCCTAAGAATCCTAAGAGGCCAGATTCAAAGAGTATACTTCCTTTAAGTTCCCAGTTTGTAAATCCGATTGCTTTTAAAACTCCTAATTCTCTTGTTCTTTCCATGACACTCATCATCATGGTATTTATTACACTAATAATACCTACAACCAGAGCTATACATGCGATAATTCCTATAAATAGAAGTGCCTGGCTTGTTTGCTTCTGAATTTCAGCAACTTTTTCAGATTTAGTTAAAACGGAAACACCATCTACCTGATTTTCTATTTCATCAACAGTTGCATTTGGGCTTGCATGTGATCTAGCGTAGATAGCGCTTACTTTATTACCAGTGACTTTTTGCGCTATATCCTGGTTTAAGTAGACATAAACTGCCTGTTCTTCTTTAGATATTCCAGTGATGGTTAGCTGCTGATCTTTGGCTTTTATTTTATCTCCAATACCCAGGCCAAATTTATCTGCAGTAGCTTTGTTAATTACCACTCCCTGCGTCCCATTTATTAGTTTAACCTGTCTCCAATCATTTACCCCTTCGAAATTTACTCTAGTTCCATTGATATTTTCCGAAAAGATGGTTACTTCCCTCAAACCATAGAGGTTAGACATTTTCTCTACCTTCGAAACCGTTTGAGAATCCATTAAATAAGTTCCACTACTTGATGCAGGGGCTATTACTACATCATACATATATTGATCTGTCTGCTCCTGGACTGCTGAAGTTGCTCCTGCAGTTATCCCTAAAAGCACCACAATTGTTGCAGCCCCAATAATTATCCCTAGAGCTGTTAATGCACTCCTAAGCTTTTTTCTGCGAATGTTATTAAACGCTAATTTATAAAGATCCATTTTTTTCGCCTCAAAATTTCTATTTTGGGGTTCAGAAATTCTCAATCAAAGTTCGCAAAAACTATGTTTTTGTGGCGCTCAAACATTTCATGTTCGGCGCATTGAAAATCTACGATTTTCAAAAGCCCCAAAACCATAGGTTTTGAGGGATTGAGATCCTCTCACCTCGTTACACTGTTTAAAATTGACAAAGTGTTTTACTGTGAACTAATGATTTTAATTTTTACGGTACAATTAAAGCTTAAAATTTTGTTTAGTAAAACACTGCCTAATAATATACTTATTAGAACACTTAAAAATACTTTTTCCAATATTAACTCCCCATTAAGTCTTCTTTTCCACTAATTTGCCCCAAAATTCCATCCAGATTACACCCAAATCTCAGAATTTAGCAGGATATGTTAAAAAAAATAGAAAAATAAATCGGTTATTTCATGTCAAAACCTGGCAAATTACCATGGACAAAAATTTGACTCGCAATAAAACAAATTTAGAGTTATGTGTATTATATTCACTTCAAGCATTATTTTAAGCAGTAAAGTTGGAATGAAAGTTACTTAAAAACCTAAAAAAGTATTTAAACATGTATTTAAGTAGTTCAAGTTTAATTTTAGAAAATTAGCATTTAATAGTGAAAATAATATTTAAATAGACAATATAATAATCTAAAAGCAGCAAATGGAGTTAAAGGGAATAATTACTCTTTAAATATCATTTAAAATTTAATTTCTTAGTCATATCATGATCAGACTGCATGATCTTACATGGCACAAACTTCATTAGATTTTCTGAATTCTTCCCATATCTCCTGAAAACTATCGTAATTTTGTTCCATTTTATCTGAAAGGAAATATAAAGTCCCATATTTCTTTCCAGTTGATGTAACCATATTATTGCTTTCTAAAACCCTAATATGGTGCTTTACAGTTTTATAATCCAGTTCAAGTTTTTCAGCGAGCTGATTAACATTGTATGGTCTGTTTTTCAGCTCATCTATAATTCTAGCGCGGTTTGTTGCTCCTTTTGTACCTGCAAGTATTCCCCAAATAAATTTATCCATAGAAATCCTCCAATTTATTTAAATACCTCAGTCCGTTCTTTTATATCGTCTATATTTGATTTTAAAAGTTTAATTACTACCTTATAGAACTTGTTGGCTGCATATGCCATAACTATTACAAAAAATGTACCCATTATAGTTACGCCAATACCGCCCACTATCATTATTAAAGTACCCAGTATTCCTCCCTGTACAGGCAGATGAATATATTTCGGGAAAAATATTTGTAATAACGGTGATAACATAGTTAAAATTCCAATAATAATCACTGCAAATCCTGCCACAACTAAACTGATAATAACCACTGCAAGCAGCAGAGAAGGTCCTGCCACAAATATCAAATTAAAAAGACCGAGTCCTGCCACTGCCAGTACTGCTTCGATTATACTACCTGGAGATGGCTTATCTTCAGCTTTTTTGACCATGTAATCTGCTTTAATTTGTTTGGCGACATTTTCAGGATCCCCCAATGCTTCTGAAATTTCTTCTTCAGTCCTGCCGTTTTCCAAACCTATTCCAAAGTGTTCCTCATAGTCCAGAATTAAGTCTTCTCTGTCTTCTTCTGGTAATTTTTTCAATAGTTTATCTAGCTTTTTGAGATATTCCTCCTTATTCATTTAACCACCCATTCTCCGTTTTTAAAATCAGTAAATCATTGACAGCTGCAGAAAATTCATTCCATTCTACAACTAAATTTTCTTTTTTTTCTTTTCCCTGTTCTGTAATCTGGTAATATTTTCGAGGAGGGCCATCCTGAGACTCTTTTAAGTAAGAACTTACCAAGCCTTCCTTTTTTAGCCGTCTTAAAAGAGGATAGATAGTGCCTTCCGAAATTGAAATATTTTTAGATATTTCATCGACCATTTCGTAACCATAACAGTCCTTTCTGTCAAGAAGCACCAACACACAAAGTTCCAGTACCCCTTTTTTAAATTGAGCATTCATAGTACCACTGTATTTCACAAGGTACTGTATATTGCAAGGTACTATTTATAGTTTAGGGACATGAAGATAATTACTACTTAACTAAAAAAATGTATTAAAAATTAAATTGCAAAGGATTGCATCGTTTGCACCCCAAAATATACTGCCCTTTATTTTTACAAATAAAGAAGATTTCAAACATTAAAAAAAATAAATTAAGCCTTAATCAACAAAATGCTCCATATTTAAAGTCCCTTTACCCTTAAAGATCAATTTAGGATCCTTTTTACCATAAACTTTAAATCCAAACCTTTCGTATAATCTTCTAGCGCCTTCATTATTTAAAGTAACATCAAGGAGAACCCGTTTGCATCCTTTCTTCTCTGCAGCCTTAAATGCACTCTCTAAGATGTAAGTTCCAATTCCCTGACCTCTAAATTGTGGATCAACTGCAATATTACTTAAATAGTAATCATTTTTACCCACACTGGCTGTAAGCAGTTCACTTATTAATGTTCCTTTTACTGCATATTTTAAAAAGTTATAAAACCTCAATACTTTAGAATATTCTTTAAAATCATTCCATAAACTCGTTTCTCTACCGCAAAATGAAACAATAATACCCAACATATTTTCATCATCATCAACTACCACGTGGATATGTTCATGTCCAAATGAGTTATTACCAGACTTTATAAGCTTTTTAATATTCTGGACAGCTTCACTTTCATTTTTTCCAAGTAATTGTTTAAATATTGTTAATTCTGTCTCATAAATTAATTCAGAAACTTTATTCAAGTCATGTTTATTAACATCAAGCTCTAAAAACTTCATTTTGTACTCCTTTTAATATATTTAGATTTAAATGAATCCAAGTGAGAATATTATAATCTTTTAGTACTTAAACTTAAGTATTAATACATTATTTAATCTTTCAGGACCATTTAAAATATTTTACATATGATATTTTTTTTAATTAAGAATATGTGTTAATACTTGAAATTTATTACGTATGAACATCTTATATAATATACTGTAAATAGGGAGTTGAAAATATGGTTAATATCGAATTTAATAATGAGAATATAGAAAAGTGCCAGTGCCCATGCTGTTCAGTACAGGCTGTAAGTAAATGTGCATACGAAAAACTGGATAAATTACAGAGAATGAGCGGTGATCCAAGTCCAGAAGATGTACCTGGAATGTACTGCGTATCTGGAAAAACTGAATGTGATGACTTTAATCCAGATGGAGCCTGTCAGTGTCCCCAATGTGAGGTATGGAAAGAATATAAATTAGATGAAGGAGAACCTGCAGGATATTTCTGTCAAAACGGTAAAGCTAAATAATTAGCCTATAATGTCTTAAAATTTCCATTAAATTAGAGTAATCCAAAATAATTTAGTTTGATAGTTCTTAATAAATAGAATTGAAATACATTTAACTTAAATTAGCAAAACAGCCATTCCATAAAATTCAACTCCATTTAATCTTAAATACGTTTTTATTCATGATTTTATCTGTAATCACGTTAATATTACACAAAAAATGGAGGGTTGAGCTATGGCCAATATAGAGTTTAATATGAGTNNTATGGCCAATATAGAATTTAATATGGGCACAATTGGAAAGTGTAAATGCCCAGAATGTCCAGTACAAGCTCAAAGCAGTTGTACAATGGAAAAATTAGATAATTTAGAGAAAACCATGGACTATCCACCAGAAACAACAGTAGCTAAAGAAAAAGAGATAACATCTCATCCAGAACATGTGCCTGAAGCTTACTGCGCAACAGGAACGGCAACATGTCCCGATCTTGATCCAAAAAACAGGTGTCAATGTGGTACCTGCGATGTCTGGAAAGAAAACAGGTTAGGTGAGGGTGAACCCGGCGGATATTTCTGTGAAAATGGTAAAGCACCCTAATTTAAACAATAAACCAAAGCTTTTTCCATTTTTTTAAGTTATACCCCCTTACATAATCATTTGTTTAACTTACTTATCTTATGGAATAGTCCTTAAAACGTTTTATTTATACTGCATACTTAACTATACCCCATTATAATAGTTTAACCAGTATATTACTCATTTTTAAAAATAAACTATTATATTTTTCTCAGCATAACTTTAATAATATTTATACTATATATACAAAATCATGGAAACCAAACGATTCATCCTCTTAGACATCGATTATGTAACAGAAAACAACCGCCCAGTGGTCAGACTCTTTGGAAAAGAACGTGGAGACGACAAAGGAAGATCCATAATTGTCCTGGACAGGCATTTCAGGCCTTACATCTATGTAATCCCTAGAGGCAACATTGAAGACTGTATCAAGCAGATTAACACGCTTGACGTGGATGAAATCAAGATCGTCCAAAAAAAGGACATTACTCAAGAAAAAGAAATGCTGGAAGTTATTTTGTTCCATCCCCAGGATGTTCCTAAGCTTAGAGATAAAATATGGAATCTAAGCGAAGTGAAGGAGATCAGAGAACATGATATTCCTTTTTACAGAAGATATTTAATTGACAACGCCCTTTTTCCAATGGGCGAAGTTGTTATAAGTGGAAAAACCAAAACGCAAAAATCAGGGCCCGGAATTTCATCAACCGATGCGAATTTATGTATTTTTAACATGGAAGGTAAACCTGAACCAGTAGAGGGTGGAATTCCTGATTTGAAAGTCATGAGTTTTGATATTGAAGTTAGAAATCCAAAAGGGATGCCGAGTGCAGATAAAGACGAAATAATCATGATAAGTCTTGCAAGCAACTTTGGACTTGAAAGCGTGCTTTCAACTAAAAGTTCCTCCTTTGAATATGTGGAAACCCTTGAAAGTGAAAAAGAAATGATAAAACGTTTCGTTGAAATTTTAAATACAGAGTGTCCAGATTTAATTTTAGGATACAACTCGGATAACTTTGATTTTCCATATATCAATGATAGGGCAAAAAAATTAGGCGTTCCCATGAATATAGGAATGGATGGTTCTGGAATTAAATTTTTAAGGCGAGGATTTACATCAGCAGCTGTAGTCCGCGGCAGACTGCATATTGACCTCTACCCAATTATGAGGCGCCACCTGACACTTGACCGTTATACTTTAGAAAGAGTGTATAAAGAGCTCTTTGGTGAAGACAAGGAAGATGTGGAAGGAGATGAAATCTGGAAATACTGGGATTCAAATGGTGAAAAACTGGAAGAACTGTTTTCATATTCCATGGACGACGCTATTGCGGCATATAAAGTGGGAGATAAAATGCTGCCAATAAACAGGGAACTTACCAGAATTGTAGGGCAGCCCTTTTTTGATATCACAAGGATGGCATCTGGACAAATGGTAGAATGGCTGCTTACACGAAAAGCATATGAATATGGCGAAGTAATACCGAATAAGCCGTCGCAATCAGAATATTCAAGGAGAAGAGGTTTTAAATACGTAGGGGGTTACGTTAAAGAACCTGTAAAAGGCCTTCACGAAAATATCCTCTCTTTTGATTTCAAGAGCCTGTATCCGAGCATAATCATCTCTAAAAACATCTCTCCAGATACTCTGGTAAAAAATGGAGAGACGGAAGAATATTATACCGCTCCAGAAGTACCCCATAAATTCAAAAAAGAGCCTATTGGTTTTGTACCATCGGTAATTGGAAATCTGCTGAAAGAAAGGGCGAAAATAAAGGACATTATGAAAAAAATAGATGACCCCATGGAGAAAAAGATACTAAACGTTCAGCAACAGGCACTTAAAACCCTTGCAAATTCCATGTACGGCCTTTATGGTTTTGCAAGGTTTAGATGGTACAGTGGAGAATGCGCCGACGCCGTAACTGCGTGGGGACGAGATTATATCAAAAAAACCATGAAAAAAGCAGAAGAATTCGGTTTCAAAGCTATTTATGCAGATACTGATGGTTTTTATGCCACATATACTGGAAATGTAGAAGACGATGCTTAAAAGCCGACAAATGAAACCAAATCAATAATATAACTTTTTTATAAATATATGCTGATCAAAAAAGCCTTGAGGACTTATTATGGACAAAATTTTAGACACATTTCAAGTTGAAGATACTCATTACGCTTCTTTTGCAAATAAAACGAAAATATCGATAGAAAAAGGTGAAGGAGTATATGCTTACGATGAGGAAGGTAAAAAATATATAGATTTCACTGCAGGGTGGGGAGTAACAAGTATAGGACATGCTAATCCTGTTATTATAGACTCTCTTTTAGAGCAGGGACAGAAAATTATACAAAATCCAAATTCAGGAGCCACATACTCACCAGCAAGGTCTAAACTTATATCGTTAATGCGTGAGATCTTACCTGGAAATTTAACCCGTATATTTTTTGCAAACAGCGGGGCAGAAGCAAATGATGCTGCAATCAAGCTTGCAAGAAAAGCAACTGGAAAGTTAAACATTATATCTACAGTTAACAGCTTTCATGGAAGGACTATAAGTACAGTGTCTGCAACAGGACAGGACAGCCACAGGGGAAGGTTTAATCCGCTGATTCCAAACCATATTTTTGTCCCTTACAACGATATCGAGGCTATTGAAAAAGTTATATGCAATGATGTCGCCGCAGTAATAGTTGAACCGATACAGGGCGAAGGTGGAGTTAATGTACCAGATTCAGACTATCTTAAAAATTTATCCGATTTGTGCACCAAAAATAATGTATTTTTAATAGCAGATGAAATTCAGACTGGGTTTTACAGGACCGGGCATTTGTTTGCCTCAGATAATGTTAAGATTGATATCCTGACCATGGCGAAAGGTATCGCTGGAGGATTCCCTTTTGGAGCATTTGCAGTTACAGAAGAAGTACACGATAAACTTAACATAGGGGACCATGGTGGAACATACTGCGGAAACCCGCTTGGCTGTGCAGTTGCATATTCTGTCATCAAGTATATGCAGGATAATAAAATCTGGGAAAATGTGCAAGATATAAGCAAACTCACATTTGGAAAACTAAAGGAATTGAAAGAAGAACATCCAGATATAATAAAAGATGTAAGAGGAAAAGGGTTACTAATTGCAATAGAATTAATAGATG
Source organism: Methanobacterium sp. UBA8 (assembly GCA_002509665.1). GTDB lineage: Archaea > Methanobacteriota > Methanobacteria > Methanobacteriales > Methanobacteriaceae > Methanobacterium_D. Next base: position 6,977 of record DADN01000269.1, on the reverse strand, counting down.
ATGATGTTACATCCTCCTTAAACTCAAAATGTCTTGATGAAGGACTTATCTTAAATGTCACACATGGAAACATAGTCCGAATATTTCCAGCTTTAAATATATCAAAAGAAGAGATGGAAGAAGGGCTAAAAATATTTGAAAATGTTTTAAAAGAATATAACTAATTTAATAGAGGGTCAAAAAAATGTCAAATACAGTAAAAGGAAAATTTGACAGGACCATGGATATTTCAGATAAATCAAGGAAAATTAAAGAGATAGCAGCTGATCTGGGGGCAGATCTTTGCGGAATAGCAAGCCCAGGCAGGTTCAATAACGCCCCTAAAGGTCACCACCCTTTAGACATATATCCCGATTGTAAATCAGTGATAGTCTTTGCAAAAAGAGTCCCCCATGGATCTATATATGCTGAAAACTGTATCTCATATACACATGCAAATAATGTAATTACCCAACTTGTCGATAGCTTAGGATTGGAACTTTGCCTGGTTTTAGAGGATTTGGGGATAAATAGTATCCCTATTCCTTCTGATGATCCTTCCCAATACTGGGAAGTTGATAAACAATATGCAAGGGGTATTTTATCACTGAGGCATGCAGGATATTTTGCAGGATTAGGCATTCTGGGTAAAAATACGCTGCTTATAAACGAAAAATACGGCAATATGATCCAGATCGGAGCAATTTTAGTAGATATTAAACTTGAAAGTGACCCCATTGCAAATTATGAAGGCTGTCGGGAGAAATGCAGCCTTTGCATAGATTCATGCCCCCAAAAAGCACTGGACAGAACAACTGTGGATCAAAAGTTGTGCAGAGAACTGTCAAATTTCATAACAGAACGGGGATTTAATTTAAAGAAATGCAACATATGCAGAACTATATGCCCTAATTGTTTAGGAATATAAAAATTTTGGGAATAATAATGTCAAATGAAGCTTTAAAAGGCAAATTTAATGAAAATGCAGAAAAATATGATAAAATATATAAATATTAATTTTATTTAATAGCAAATATTTACTTATGACCATAAATTTTAAAAATAATATAATTAATTACAGAAGGAGGATAAATCTTGATAGATTTAAGTATTTTATGGCTTGTACCAATAGCATATTTTATACATATTTTTGAAGAAGGTCCACGATTCATACCTTGGGCAATGAAGCATTACGGAGCACCTAAAAACTTCAAAGAGTTCCTCGTTGGAAATATTATTCTTATGGGTTATGTTCTAATTTCAGTATCTCTTGCAATCTTTTATACCAATGAATGGACTATTGTGATAGGATTAGCAACTGCTGCATGGATATTTACAAACTTTTTAATGCATGCATACTATACTTTACGGTATGGTGAATATTCTCCAGGTGTTGTAACTGCAAGTGCAATATACGCACCTGTAACAGTTTTCATCTACTATAACTTTTTAATATCTGGAATACTAAGCACAACAGGAATTATATTATCCATTATCATTGGATTTGTAGTTATGTATGTCCCAACACTTATGCAAATGAAAAGACATGGAAAAATATAGAAAAATAAAAACAAAAAATAATAAGTATTTATATTGTCTCTTCAGTTTCGAAAACACTAAAATGTGGAAAATTAGTTCCATCCAGGGAAATCCAATAAAACTTTTAAACATTTTTAAAATACTACAATTTTTGTATTTCTATACTAAAAACTATGAATCTAAAATAAATTAGTTGTTTAAGAGGCAAAACATGAGTATAAGCTATATTGAACTGGATAGTAACCAGATAGATTCAATTAGGCCATTATGGGAAAAATTAAGAGACCACCATAAAGAATTATCCCCCTATTTTCCAGAAAGGTACATTGAATTAACATTTCAAGAAAGAAAAGAAGATTTACTAGATAAATCTGAAAAAAGGGTTTTAAAAATAGATGCTGCCTACGATGAAGCAGCTGAACGATTTATTGGATATTGTATAAGTTCCATTTCAGATGAAAAAGTAGG
>DADN01000269.1:4382-4972 GCA_002509665.1 Methanobacterium sp. UBA8 | reverse complement strand
AAACTAAAAGGATCATGATTGCAGCAGGTAATGAAAATACGCTTGCATTTTACAGCCACTACAAATTCTTTCCAAAACATATAATTTTAGAGCAGTCCAATAAATAACGAGGGAAAACTATGCAGCTTGATTATAAAATTAGAATTACAGCAGAACACGAAGGTGCTGATTTCTTTGGTGTTGCGGATCTATCGCGCGCAACTGGTGCAATTACAGATCAAGGGGGCGAGATGTGTGCCAAATATCCTAAAGCAGTCTCTATAGNNGAGATATGCGCCAAGTATCCTAAAGCAGTCTCTATAGGCATTAGGCTACCTCAAAGCATTGTTGATGAATTGCCAAATCGAGATAATCGCGCTGTGGCAGTTAATTACCGCCATGCTTATGATATCACAAATTTACGCCTTGACCTTTTAACATCAAAATTGGGAAGTATTATACAACAGAAGGGCCACAAAGCACTTCCAGTACCTTCATCAGAACGTTTTGATGATGAACGAATATGTGCTGTATTTTCACATAAATTAGCTGCAAATCTAGCAGGTCTTGGATGGATTGGAAAAAGTTGTTTGCTCGTAACACCCGAAGCC
>DADN01000269.1:0-4366 GCA_002509665.1 Methanobacterium sp. UBA8 | reverse complement strand
GTAGAAATATGTCCAGTATCTGCATTCACAGGAGAGGCATTTAAAGAAAATGAACCTCGAGAAGAAAGGTATGATGCCCGGAAATGCGAAGAATATCTCTATAACACGGATGAAGATACTGATTGGGCTGTCTGCGGATTATGCATTTATGTTTGCCCATATGGGAGAAAATAAAAAATTCAGTCCTATTTAACAAATCTTTCCAGAAATCTATTCATTTTCATAAATGTTCCTGATAAAGGGCCTAACCTGCGCCCAATTTTATTTAAAAGATTTAAATCTCTTTTTTCCAAAGCACCCATAAATGCCAGAATGAATAGATATATAAATGAAAAGACTAAAATCGCGACTAATAGCCCTATAACTGTTTTAGGAATTAATCCAATTATTATACCGGTTAAAACTGATGAAAATAATATTTTAGCTAGATTAATGTAGGGCAATTGAGTATTACTTATCTCAAGAACTTTCCATACTGAAAAAGCCATGATTATAAATGTAGCGACTCCCGTAGCTGCCGCTGCACCAGTTAAACCATATAAAGGGACAAGCAGCCATGTTAAAATCAGGTTTACAATACTTCCAAAAATTAAAAAATACATGGGCAGATATGGTTTTCCCAATCCTTGAGATATGCTTGATGACACTATATAAATAGAAAAAAATGCCATTGCAGCTATTAAAATAGTCAGTGCATTGCCTGCAACAAGATAAGCGAGTGGAGCCCTTGGAAATATAATTGCAAGTATCGGCTGGGAAAAGAGTATAACAAGTGCACAGAGAGGAAGAAGAACCAGAATCAGGTACCTGTAAGAATATATTACATATTTTTGAATTATATGATTATTTTTAAGGCTTAAAGCTTCTGAAGCTGCAGGAAGTATAGCCACTGCAATAGATGAAGAAATTATAAGTGGAATTCTCGAGACAGGGCTGACAATATTGTAATAACCCACATAGGTTTCATTCAAAAATATGTTAATAATATATGTCCCAGTATCAAATAATGCCAGTTCAGCCAGTCCAACTACAGTAACAGGTAATGAAAATATCAAAAGCTTTTTAGCCAGCCCATATTCATTAATATGCCCTAAACTTTTTTTTGCATCCTTGATGTTTTTCCATATTTTTTGCCTAAACAGTAGCAGCGAAAGAACCGCAGCTACAGCAAATCCTATTATAGTACCGATAACAGCCCCTAACACATAAAACCCCAATAGGATTATACTTACGGTCAATATTATGGTGAAAATCTGTTCAAATGCCCTGGTTAAAAGAAGATTACCCATGTCCTGATAACCCTGAAATACACCCCTCACCAATCCCAAAATTATGCTGAAAGGCGTTATTAGGCCAATTATCTGGAAAAGGATTATAATACTCGGTTGCCAGTGCAAAAATGGGGCTAATGGCTCTGCAAGGAAAAAAATAAGTAAAGTAGCAATAATGCTCATTACAACCATAATTTTTGCAGAGGTTTTGATGACCTGTTTAACCATATAAGTATCATTTTTAGCGTGATATTCTGCCACGTATTTTGCCACAGCAGGAGGAATACCTGCAGCAGCAACTAATATCAAAACATTTTGCAAGGGAAGAACAAGACTTACAATACCATAGCCTGTAACACCTAATAAATACTGTATTAATACCCTATAAAGATAGCCGCCTATTCTAAATAGAACATTGCCAAATAAATTAAGGAAACTACCTTTTACTACTTTTCGCATGCCATTCCCTACTAAACATAATATTTGCAAGTAATATATTACTGCAATAAAATTATTATCTCTTCCTAAATAAAAGGTTAAGGGATTTTAATGGAATTAATGTATAATTAAGAAAAGAGATTTTTTATGTGGATTAACATTATAACTAGCGAATTTTCAGAAAGTAGTCCAATATATAATTTTAAATACAAAAAATAAATTTAAAAATGAAAGAGTTTAAGGAGTGACGTACTTTTCACTGCTTACAATTTCATCCAGATGTTTCCGCTGCCTTGCATGTGGGTTTTCATCTGCATATCCTAAAGTAAACATTGCAGGAACCCTTATTCTTTCAGGAATGTTTAAAATATTCCTGACTTTTTCTTCATCATACGCTCCCAGCCAGCATGTTCCAAGACCAAGTTCTGTAGCTTCCAGAATCATAAATGATACTGCAATTGAAAGATCTACGGTATAAGCATGCTGTCCACAAGGCATTACCCTTTCTGATTCTGTTGAGCACGCAACAATTGTAACTGGAGCTTCAGCAACAAACTGTTGACCGTGTGCTGCTTCTACAAGTTTTTCTCTTGATTCTTTATCTTTAACAACTATAAATTTCCATTCCTGGCGGTTAGAAGCAGATGGGGAAATTCTGGCTACTTCCAGTATATCCTGAAGTTTTTCATCTTCAACTTCAGTGTCTTTATACTTTCTAATACTACGCCTTTTACTTACAGCTTCAAAAACATCCATAAAATCACCTTCAGCTCAAATTAAAAATTCTAATAAGATAAACATTAAAAATTCATTTTCAGTATTATTTTATTGTTTTTATTTCTTAAATTTTGTCAAGTTCTCTATTCTGTTAAAACAGTGCCAAAATAAAAGATAAAAATGAAAAAATGAGTTGATTAAATTTAAATTATTCTGCATCTAATATCTTGCCATATCTAGTGTGCATCTTCTGCATCTATTAATTCGCCGTATTCTATTTCTAGTTGGCAACCTTTAGGGCCACAGCACCAGTGTGGTAAATCAAATTCTACTANNAATTGAGACTAAATTATATTTAAATTAAGTACGGACAAAAAAGATACATACTATACTTTTGTATACTAACTACCATAATTACATAATTTCAAAAAAAACAATAGTAAAAATTTAATTTCAAAAGAATTCTAAGTTCTAGCCTAAAAATAAAATTTGGGAGTTAATCCCCGCTTTCAAGCAGGTTCATTATTTCCTGCTTTAACTGTAAAAAATCAGGACTTAAACTATCTCTAATTCTCTTAATATTAACTTCAAATATCTTGGCGATTTTTCCAGGGCTTTTACTCATTAAAATAACTCTATCTCCCAAAAATATCGCTTCATCAATATCATGAGTTACAAAAATGATTGTTTTACCTTTATCTTCCCATATTTTAAGTAGATCTTTTTGAAGCTGACTTCTGGTTTGAATATCGAGGGCCCCAAATGGTTCGTCCATTAAAAGTACATCTGGATCCCCTGCTAACGATCTAACAATTGCAACTCGCTGTTTCATCCCACCTGAGAGTTCATGAGGCATGGAATCTCTAAAATTTTGGAGTCCCACTATTTTCAGGTAATCTTCAGCAGTTTTGTACCTTTCTTCCTCTGCAACTCCTTTCATTTCCAGAGGAAATGCAACATTTTCAATGACACTTCTCCATGGAAAAAGAGAATATTCCTGAAAGACCATTCCACACTTACAATCAGGCCCCATTATTGCTTCATTATCCATTAAAATTTGGCCAGAACTTGGTTTATCCAGACCTGCTATAAGCCGGAGAATGGTGGATTTTCCACATCCTGAAGGGCCAAGAATACATAAAAATTCTCCTTCATTAACCTGGAAATTAATATCGTCCACTGATTTAAATATGGTTCCCTTACTTTCAAATATCCTTGAAACATTATTTACAGCTATTTTAGACATATTACACCCATTGTTTAGTTTCCACTCCATAAAACGTACTTATTTTCAGCTTGCCTAAATGAATAATCCATTAAAAATCCAATGATACCTATTATAATCATCCCAACAATTACCCCACCAGTATCTATTAAATTCATAGATTCCATTATTAGATAACCTAAACCCGATTTTACTGCAATCATTTCCGCTGCTACAGTACACATCAATCCTATTCCAATTCCGACTCTTAAACCTGTGAAGATTGAAGGTAAAGAAGCCGGCATTACAACATTGGTTAAAATCTGGCGCTCTGAAGCACCTAATGTATATGCAGATTCTACAAATACCTTATTTATCCTTTTAACCCCATCTATTGTATTAATAAGCACAGGGAAGAATGTTCCAATAAATATAATAAAAACCGCAGATTCAAATCCTAATCCAAACCAGAGTATGGCNNTTTGACCATCCTAAAATGATTCCTAAAGGAATTGCAATTGCTGCTGCAATAAGTAAACCCGTAATAACTCGAGAAAGTGTTGCTAAAGTATCTATGAGCAGTTCATTAGTCCCAATGAACCCTAAAAATGAATTTAATACTTCAGATGGAGAAGGCAAAATATATTCTGGGATAATATTGAATGATGTTAACAAAGACCAAGCTATAAGGATCAAAACAGGTATTATAAGTGCTGTCAAGTAAACATTTAATTTT
>DADN01000035.1 GCA_002509665.1 Methanobacterium sp. UBA8 | reverse complement strand
AAAGCTCCTGAATAAGTTCATCTGAAAGTAACTGATGATTGCCTCTTTCTTTAATAGGAGTAGGTAAGTTAGTTCCTATTAATAATATATATAATTTTCTAAAATTATATAAATAGAATTATAAGAATATAAAACTGGAAATAAAAGGATGGACAAAATTAACGTTAAAACTCTTTATAATATATAGTTTTAAAAAGAAAATAATAAAGTTTGAAATAGCTTTGAAATTAAAAGAATTCTAAGAGTTCCTACTATTTGTATATCCCAGCTTAATATTCTTCAGTGATATTATCTTTCCAGAGATCAACTATATATTTCATTATCANNCAAGTAGGAGTATTATGGGGGAGTGAAGGAAATAGTGTACTGTCTTTAAGATAAGGGCGTCCGGAGACTCTTTTTGGAAGAAAACAGAATACGCTATTTTACTACATTAAGAAAAATTAATTGAAAGTTTCTGGTTATTTCATCATGAATTAATGTAACTGATGAATAATATATCAAAATACAAACTAAGGAATATAGGGGAAGGGGGTATGGAAGTAGAAAGTAGAAATAAGATAGAAAAAAAGCATAAGAAGCCAAAAAATATCTGGGAAGACTTTTTTAAGGATAAAACACACGGAGGGCACAGATATTCAACTGAGGAGTTTCTTTCTATGGAAGCCAGGGAGAAGTTGTTCCACCTTAACGGAGGTAAAACGCTTCTTGACTTCGGGTGCGGCTCCGCAGAACTCCTTACTTATTATGCTCCGGAATATGAACAGCTTGTAGGAGTGGATTTTTCGCCATCCATGCTTGAAGAGGCAAGTAAAAGGCTCAAGGAAAAAAAATGTAATAACATCGACCTGATCCTTGCTAATCATGAAACACTCTGGAAAAATCTGGACTCAAAATTTGATCGAATAACTGCAGCCGGAGTAATCCAGTACTTAACTTTTCAAGAAATTGACGACTTTATTGCTAAGTCATCAGGGCATCTCAGTACAGAAGGTAAAATAGTATTTTTTGATATTCTGGATCCACGCTTATACCCGTTATGGAAATTAGGAGTATTTGCACCGAACGCCGGGATTTTAAAAGCTTTGTACAGAGTAGGCTGTGATTTTCATACTTCAATATCGGCAGCCTTAAGAAATCGTCCAAGAAACATTTACGGTTTTACTCATAACCCTTATAAAATCCAGAAAATTGCAAACAAACATGATTTTGAGATGCGTTATGTACAATCAATGTACTACGAATATAAATATCATGCAATAATGTTTCGGGCTTAAAAGGATGAACTGAAAAAAGGCAAATGGATTCCTAAAAAGNNNCTGCACTTTCGAGATCTAAAGCTATAAGGGCCAGATCTTTGTGTTCGGTCTATGCATTTTTATGAAAAATCCGGAGGTCTCGGCATCCGGTGAGAGCTCGAGATACTGTGAAGTGAAAAATAAAAGGGGTGTGGGAAAATTATGAAAAGTAACCTTAATAAATTTAGTAACATTGGATAAAAATAGATATCTTACTTATTTCATGTGCGGAAGTTGCCCAATATGTTGTATTGACTTTCCTTCGATCTTCTTTTTCTTAATCTGAATGATCTTTTTCCGTATTTTTGGGTTCTGTATTATTTACTACTGTCTTTCCTGATTCGGTATTACCTTCGGTTGTATCTATTGACTCAGGGCGACTACCTTATTATTCAGCTTCAACTTTTTCAATCGGTAATTTTTTCTGCTTTCTGTGCTTTTTCTTTGAACTCTTTAATTTTTTCTATTGAATATCCACATAACTCTTCGTAAGCCTCTTTAATATCCTTACTTTTACTCTTTGCTAATGCTTCTGCTTCGTTTTTGCAGTCGCAGATTTTCTCAAATACATCAGTTGGATTGCAGTTTTTCAGATCATCAATATTTCTTATATCTGCGAAATAATAAAGTTTGAATGCCAGATCTCTGCCCATTTCTAGTTCTTCGACTAATTCTGATTTATCATCCATTCCCTTGTATTCTTGTGCCATTTTTATATACATTCTAATAGACTCAATTGAATAAGGTTTTTCAGCAGAAATATCTCCTTCTGGGTCTCGAATATCACGGTTTAATATCGTAAATAGATTCTGAGGTTTACAAACTGCAAGCTCATCTATTGTTCGTATTTTCGCATTGTACAGCCTATATGCAACCTCGTCGTCAAGTCTCAGTTTTTTGACAAAGTCAGAATTTTTAACCTCATTTTGGATTCTGGATTCAAACTCAATCTTTTTATCCCCTGGAAGAAGCTTTTGAACCCATTCATATATCCATTCTTCTATTGTTTTGGTGAACGCACCAACAGTAAAAGAAAATACGAATACAAAAAAATTATTTATGTCCTTTAAATCCCCTGCCATATTTATATGTAAGAGGTAAATCAACAAGTAAAAACCTACGATTGCTATAAAAGGTGCAATAAGGAATCTCCTGAGGTATGACCAGACTTTGCTTAATTTCTCGTACTCCGGAATAAGGTGACTGAAGTTATCTTCAATGCTTAAAAGGCTGTAAGAGATAATACCAATGAACGACGCAGTTATTATATAGACAGGGAACTTTAAATCCTCAATTCCATAAAAGGTAACGTATTGTATATTATAATNNGAAGGCCATATAAACACTGCGCCAATTATATTGATACTTCTTGCCTTGTAAAGTAAGTTATCTTCTATTTTTCTATCATCGTCTTTTTTTAGTTTTTTGTCATCTTCTATTTCTTTATTCTTATTGTAAGCCACGTATAATAGTAGGCGTATTAATAAAATAGTAAATGAAATTACTAAAATGTATTCGAGTACTAAAATGTATTTAGTAAAGTTTACTAACAATATGGCAAAGTATATTAGCAATATCGCATCTAATAATAAAACAAAATTTAATTCTTTGTTTTTAGGATCTAGTTCTTTAATCTCATTATACAACTCGTACAATAAAAG
>DADN01000206.1:13169-18280 GCA_002509665.1 Methanobacterium sp. UBA8 | reverse complement strand
ATCTATTCCTGTAAATCGCAGGTGAGTTGCTTCATTTCCATTTACGGGTTTAACTTCGCTATTTTCATATTCAACATCATGTCCAGTATATGTTGAAGGAATACAAACTTCTGAAGTAGGTATATCTTCAGGTACGTTTACATCTCCAGGTATTGGAATCATTTTTACTCTTGGCAATTTTTTCCATCCTTCCCCTGGCAAATTATCACCTCCACGATCAATTCGCCGAAACTACCTTTCATTTAGTTTATGGATCAACTCATCCTTGTTTTTAACTTCAAATGTGTACGTACGTCCATAAAAGGGCTCCGCGAATTTTTTAGACTCTTCAGACATTTTCATGACATGTTTCAAGGGAGATTTTTCCATAGTGCCTTCAGGATACACAATATTATTTTCGAACCATTCAGCATCTTCTTCATTTTTGAATTCAACTATTATGGCTATTTTCTGGTCGATTAGTTTGCATTCGCCACAATTATCCTGAAAGGCACTTTTTATTTCCTCAAACTGTTTTGTCATAATGATCTTTTATTATTATATATGGCTTCATTAATACTTTTGAGTCAAACATATAATCTCCAGAGCATAAAATTAAAATCAATGAACAGTGCTATAAAAAAGGAACTTTCAACTTATTTTGAAATTATGCTCAATCAAAGAGCATCAAGAGTTAAAGTAGCTTCAATGATAGAAGCAGGAGAAAGTGAAAATATTAACGCTCTTTGGCGAGAACATGAACATATTCAAAGCAGATTTAAAGAAATATTCCAAAAATCTTTTGACTTTAAAAAACCAGATTTTTCTTATCTTGATCTAAAAATAAAGATTGCAGAAAAAATATTTGAAAACTGTTATCTCTGTGAAATGAAATGCCATATTAACCGAAATATAGAAAAAGGATTCTGCAATGTGNNATGCAATATTAACAGAACTACAGAAAAAGGATTTTGCAACGTGAAGAATTCAAAAATAGCGTCTGAATTTATGCACATGGGCGAGGAAGCTCCCATTATACCCAGCCATACTATTTTTTTTGCGGGCTGTAATTTTGAATGTATTTACTGTCAAAATTTTGATATAAGTCAATTTCCAGGAGCAGGAATAGAAATAAATGAAGCAAAGCTCGCAAAAATAATTGATAAACGGAGAAAAGAAGGTTCAATGAATGTAAACTTCGTTGGAGGAGACCCGGCTCCAAATTTACTTTATATTTTAAAGACGATGAAGCTGTGTAATGAAAACATTCCTGTAATCTGGAACAGCAATTTTTACATGAGCAAAGATGTCATGAAACTTCTTGATGGTTTTGTTGACTTATTTTTAAGTGATTTTAAATATGGGCCAGAAAGATGCGCAAAAAAGCTTTCTAAAGTGCCTAATTACTGGAATACTATAACAAGGAATCATAAAATGGCAAAAAAATCAGGAAATATAATCATAAGACATCTTGTACTTCCAAATCATGTTGAATGCTGTTCGAAGCCTATTTTAAAATGGATAAATACTAATTTAGGAAAAGAAACTGTTGTAAACATTATGGGGCAGTATCGGCCAGTTTATAAGGCCTACGAATCTGAGGAAATCGCAAGATATTCGAGCCCTCAAGAACTTGAAGAAGTAGTTAATTATGCAAAAAGCTTAGGTTTGATAAACTTAATTTAATTGTATTTAACATATTTATTATTATACTAACGCTAATTTTGGAATTTATAACTTTTTATTGGATTATTTCCGTCCATATTTGAATTAAATGATCCAAATAATCAGAATAAATACTAATAGTTAACTTATGTAAAAACTAGTTGATATTTATTTCTATAAAATACAGCATTTACATAATAAATATGTATAATTGGATAAAAAGGAATGAAAATATTAAAATATTTAATAACTCATTTTAATGCAAATAAAATGTTAAAAAAAGTTTATTTAACGATTAAACTCCCGATAACTGAATTATAAAAGTAATGAGTCTAACCTCTTTTGTTATACAATGTTTAAAATAAACTGATTATCCAAAATCATAACTAAGAGAGCTCATCCCAGATATCTTATTTCAATAACCACATAATATGTTCAAAATGCTAAAAAGAGCCCTAAAAGTACTTTTTTTGCAGATTAAAATCAAAATATTTATATGGCATGTAATATTAACTATTTTCTACCCATAGAAAAACTTTAATTAGATTTTTCAATGTTTGTGAAATTAATAATATAAGAAATGTTATCAAAATCTCTCAAACACTGTCAAAATCTCTGATTTTGACGCCGCAAAAAACTTCGTTTTTTGTAGGATTCGTGTTTGGATTGCAAGTCTAAGTTAGAAAAATACTTTGTATTTTTCTACATGCAAAAACTTTGTTTTTGCGGTTACGAAACGTAGTTTCGTAAACATAAAAAATCGAAGATTTTTTAAGATTTGCTAACTTTGATTTTGATACCACAAAATTCCATGAATTTTGCATGCTATACATTTCTTATCTTACAAAAATCTTCGATTTTTGATGATTTCACAACCGGAAAAATTAAAAAAAAATTTTCCATGATTGGGCATTGGAGGCTTTATAATTAAGAAAAAACTGCCTTTTGCAGTTCTACTAATACTTACCATATTCATGGCAAGTATAGCTGGCGTTAGCGCGGCAGACGTAGACACTGCACAATCACAGGCTGTTAACAACAGCACTGTGCAGGAAAATGCTGGAATACACACAAACAATACATACAATGAAAACGAATCGGTTGCAACGCAAAATTCAACCGATGAAAATATAACGGATGGCACGAGTACTGCCACATCAAATGTCAGTATCAATCAAACCACCGTTAAAACAGAATCAGTTGCACAAGATACAGCAAATACAAGTGCTGATCAAAATGCAACAAATCCCGCAGTGACTTCAACAAACTCCACCAGCAAAAATTCAACAGATACAGAAACTAACACACAAAACGCAGCTTCAGCTGCAGTAAACAACAGTCAAAATTCAACAAGTACAAAAACTAACACAGGGAATAATACGACCCGTACTCAAACACAAGGTACTGGGTATGATACTATCAAAAATAATGATAGTTATCAAAAAGCAGCTGCAGGAGGAACAAAAGTTATCTCCACAAGCTTTACTGTAAAGCAAATCAACAATGCAGCGGCAAAAGTTAAAGCATACGTTGAAACCAACCACAAACTTCCAGATTATGTGACTATTGGTACAACCCAAGTGCAAATGTCTGATTTCCTGAAACTAATGGTTGCAAATCTATTGCAGCTAAATAACAGGAAAACAAGTTCAATAACACTAAAAAGTGCAGGTAGTGCTGCAAATCCTAGTGAAAACGCTAAAAGTGGCACTATAACTAAAACAGGTTATTTAGACCTTGCTAAAAGAGTGAATGCATTTATAAATGCAAATGGTATCTTACCAAATTATGCAACAAGCAGTCTTGGTAAACTGAATTATAAATCATTGATTTACACGTTTTCCAAGGTACTGGCTTTCTACAATACAAATAGTAGACTGCCAAGTTACGTTACTGTTAAACCATGGAGTAAAGTTGGAACTTCAGATACATCGTCAAATTCATCAACACCAGTACCTGCAGAGTTACAGCAGTATCTCAAAGCAACAAAAAACTGTCAGGTGACTAATTCACAGATTCAAACACTGGCAAAATCAATAACAAGCGGTAAATCATCCACATATGCTAAAGCAGCGGCAATATTTAACTGGGTACGAGACAACATAGATTATAAATTCTATTATAACAGCGTAAAAGGAGCAACAGGCACATTAACATCGAAATCAGCGAACTGCTGTGATACTTCTAACCTACTGGTAGCCCTTGAAAGAGCAGCAGGAATACCAGCAAGATACGAGCATGGTTACTGTAAATTTTCAAGCGGATGGTATGGACACGTCTGGACACAAGTATACGTAGATGGTAAATGGTATAGAGCAGATGCAATCAGTTACAGCAACACTTTTGGTGTTATTAAAAATTGGAATACTGCAAATGTAACAATATATGGAACATATACAGCCCTACCTTGGTAATTCAAGAAAGATAATTAAAAAGATTATAGTTGCATAGGAATAGTTCAGCTAAGAAACAAAAATCTGCTGGAACTTACATAAATTCCATTAGCAGCTCTAAAAAAGCATTATTTGGAATAATGACAGTTATATGTCTGATACATAAACCAGATAACATTAAGACAGAGTTACAAATAAAAAAATATTCAAAAAAACAATCAACTATACAGTAAATATTCTATTCAAGTATCAGGAATACATACAAATTACATAGACAGATAACATGAAGATATATCATTTTAATTATTGGAATAATACATGGTAAGGAACGTTAATGCTTTAACTAACAATGTTGGAGACACTAAATTTAGTGTATTCCTCTAAAATTAGTTCAAACTGGAAAAATCTCCAAAGAGATTTTATGCTTGAAAATCCTCAAAAATCTATGGATTTTGAAGGTTTTTGGCATGCAAAAAAAACTTTGTTTTTTTTTGCGGTTGAAAATCGTAGATTTTCAAACACCCCAAACACGCTGTGTTTGAGGGTCCTATTTTTCTTTTTAGTCTTGAAAAATTAGAATCTAGATAATCTCCCCTAATTTTTAACATACTTGTCTCGACATATCCATAGCCCCTAAATTTTTAATTTTGTATTAATCTTGTTTGAGTCATACATTATCATTGAAATTTTAGTATTAACAAATGGAGAATAATAATTAAACTATACAAAAAACAGTTAATACTTCGTTTTGTTAGTAAATTTTTTAGCATAATATATAATAATTAATTAATAAAAATGAATAAAATTCTTAAAATTTCAAATAACTTCGTTTAACCCAAATAGAATGTTAATAGAGTTTATTTAATGATTACCCCAATTATGCCCAGAGTATAAAAGTAATGTATATTCCTCTTTTTGCCAAATAATGTTTAAAATAAGCTGATTTGCTGAAAATAATAATTGAGAGAGTTCATCCCAAAGATCTTATTTCAATAACCACACAGCGTGTCCTAAATTGTAAAAAGAGTCCAATAAGCGCCTTTTTTGGGCATTAAAATCAAAAGATTTATATGG
>DADN01000206.1:0-13147 GCA_002509665.1 Methanobacterium sp. UBA8 | reverse complement strand
CCATGATTGGTAATCGGAGGCGGTATAATTACGAGGAAATTGCTTTTTGCAGTCCTATTAATATCCAGTCTTTCTTTGACGGGTATAGCTGGCGCAAGCGCGGCAGACGTAGGAACTGCACAAACACAGGCTGTTAACAGCAGCAATGTGCAAGAAAAAGCCAATATACAACTAAATAATACATGCGACACAAAAAAGTCGGTTGCAACGCAAAATTCAACCGATACAAGTGTAAAAACAGTGCAGAATACAAGTACTGCTACATCAAATGTCAGTACTAATCAAACCACCGTTAAAACACAAGCAGTAGCACAAGATACAGTAATTACAAGTGATAATCAAGCTACAGCAACTTCACCAGTGACTTCAACAAATTCCATCAGCAAAAATTCAACAGGTTCAAAAACAAGCACACAAAACGCAGTTTCAACTGCAGTAAACAACAGTCAAAATTCAACCAGCACAAAAACAAACACAAATAACATACAGGCGGCTGCAGGAGAAACAAAAGTATCTAAAAACTTTACTGTAAGTCAAATCACAGATGCAGCAGCTAGAGTCAAAGCATACATCGAAACCAACCACAAACTTCCAAACTATGTGACAATTGGTACAACTCAAGTTGAAATGCCTGAGTTTTTAAAACTACTGACTGCAGGTTTACTACAGATAAACAGCGGAACAACAACATCAATAACACTTAAAGACATAAACAGTGCAGCAAAACCTAGTGAAAGTGTTACAAGTGGTAATATAACTAAATCAAGTTATTTGGACCTTGCTAAAAGAGTTAATGCTTTTATAGATGCAAATGGTGCTTTACCAAATTATGCAACAAGCAGTCTTGGTAAATTAAATTATCAATCTTTGATTTACACATTTTCCAAGGTAATGGCTTTCTATAAAACAGATGAAAGGTTACCAAGTTATGTTACAGTTAAACCCTGGAGTACAGTTGGAAGTTCAAGTACATCAACTTCGGGTTCAACACCAGTACCTGCATCATTACAGCAGTATCTCAAAGCAACAAAAAACTGTCAGGTAACTAATTCACAGATTCAAGCACTGTCAAAATCAATAACAAGCGGTAAAACTTCCACGTACGACAAAGCAGCGGCAATATTTAATTGGGTAAGAGATAACTTAGGTTATTCCTTCTATTATAACACCAAATACGGTGCTGTAGGCACTTTAAACAAAAAAACCGGAAACTGTGTTGATACAGCTCACCTGTTAATAGCTCTTGAAAGAGCAGCAGGGATACCAGCACGATACGAACACGTTAAAGCTAAATTTACAAGCGGTAACTGGTACGGGCACGTTATTGCCCAGGTATACGTGAATGGTAAATGGTACAATGCAGATGCAACCAGTTCTAAAAACACTTTTGGCGTTATTAAAAATTGGAATACTGGAACAGCGACATACTACGGTACATATGCATCTCTATCTTTCTAAACTAGAAAGAAATAAAAAAGAGGGAAAAAATGATTAAAAAATCTATAGTTGCAGTAGTGGTAATGCTGGCTGCAGCGGCACTGGTATTCGGTGCTTCTGGAAACCTCATAAATTCCACTAACAATTCTAATCAGGGACAACAGTCATCTGTTACTGGTAGCAGTTCTTCCAGTAACAGTGCATCAGATAGCGACAAAACATCAGATAACACAACTAAACCAAAGATAACTTCAGCAGAAGCCCAGAAAATAGCCCAAAAATATATTGACGTACAGGGAGCAACCGCAGGGACACCAAAATTGACCAAAACTAATGGTCAATACATATACGTGGTTCCTGTTATCGACAACGGAACAAATGTCGGTGAAATAGACATTAACGCTATAACTGGCAAAAACGTTGGAGGAGCAGGTGGAGCACCTTAAGGTGTTCTCCCCAAAATTGATTTACACTGGAAAAATCTCTAAGAGATTTTTTTCTATTTTTTTATTTTAAAATTGTCTAACTTACTATCTTACAATATACTTTACAATTTTCAAGGTAAAGCTGAGAGCTAAAAAAATAAAATAACAGGATAGTACATAACTCTAAATATTTAAGTTCATAGTTATTAAATAAATATAAATAATTAAAGGAGTTAACATACCTAAACACAATAAAATAGACAAAATATTTTATTTCAAAACTTATTTTATAAATAATACATGGTGATTAATTAAATTTATTAAAATCCTGAAAAAATAAGTGATAAACATGATATGTGATAATTGCGGGGAAGAGATAGATAACAGAGAAAGATACTGCCCTAACTGTGGAATGGAACTTCCAACTTCTAAATCCTCAAAAAAGAAAAATTATAAAAATTCACAGCAGTTTACCCGTGATAATTTTCAGTCAAAGAAAAATAGAAATTACTCTAACGAAGAATATTCCGAAAGGAGACCTTCAAGAAGAGAAAATAATAATCCATCTGATTTTGCATATGATATTCCCCACCCAAAGGCAGATTATGCAAATTATAATGAAGAAGAGGATTATAAAAGGAAGCCTTTAAAAAGAAAATATTATGGGGGCTCATCAGCCTCTAAACGTTATGATTCACATGAAAATGTAGATTATGAAAGTTATTATGATTATGGAGAAGAAGCAGTCCCTGAAACAAAAAAATCAAGAATCAGTTTAGGTACAATATGCCTCTTCATGATTATGATACTCTTGCTTGGATTTGTTATAGGACTGATGCTGTTTTCAAACACGCAGGTAATTCCTAGTGTCCCTGGTTTTAACAATTAACGTTTCAAAACCAAAATATTTATTTTAAAGTAAAATTTAGCTATTATGTACAATATCTAAAAAATAATTAGTTAAGCTCTAAGCTTAACTAATACCATCCTGAAATTAAAAACTCACCTTCAAGAATTCTTCTTTTAAGTTCACCAGTAAGTTCCCGTGCCCTTTTAATATCAGACTGTCTGCATATTATAGGTACATCTACAACTTCATTGTCCATTTCGAATTTCAGTTCACCACGTTTCATTTCGAATGCACCATGTTGACAGGAATATGCACACATGCCACAACCGAAGCACCTTCTTGTATTTAAAACATCACCATATGCTCCAGTAGGACATCTTTCTCTTACCATACATACCCCACAGTTCATACATGCTTCATGATCATAAACTGGCCTTTCATCATTATCACCCCAGACAGAAGCATAGTCGGTAAATCCTAAAACTTTGTGCCTTCCACGTATATCTGCAACAGGTAACGGTATATCCTTATTTTGAATGAAAGTATTCTTTAAATTTTCCTCGTTTAAAATTGGAATTGCAGCAGCTACACTGTTGAAAACTTCAGGCCCTGCTGCTGTTTTGAACCCTCCAAGGTAATGTGGATCCATATCAGCCATATCCGCAGATATCATCAGATTTGGTTTTTCAGGAGCACTTCTTGTCCCGCTGCCAAGAACAATTCCTTCAGATCCGCACATCAGCACTTTAGTTCCTGTTTTTATTGTTTTCATCTCAGGGTCATTTTGCAGTGGATTTAGTTCACCACAGCCCGAAAATGAAAGCCCTTTAAACGGCCCTTCCATTTCCACAGCATTAAATATAGATGCAACCGGTTCTTCAGTCGGGTTTAGAAATGCAGTGTAATTTTTAAAAGCCAACCGAGTTCCAATCATCCTCGCCATGCCCATTTCTTCAATATTTGTGGTTGATTTTATAATTTCACCGTGTATGGATTCAACTTCAATTTCAATGTCCTTTCCTTCTACAATATCTTTAAATAAGAATCCTCCACCATAATTTTCATCATAAATACTATGTGATGTACCATAAGCTATTAAATCAACAGATCCTAACCATTCATTTGGACATGGGCCTGGAAATCCAGGAATACCGTTTAAAAGAACTTTTTTTGCCTTTTTAAATGATCCAGGTTCCCCCGCTTTTATATGAAATACGGCAGCAGTTCCAGACATTATACCACATGTTCCTGCAGTTACAACGTCAATATCTTCTGCTTTTGGCACTTCTCCATCTCTTACAAGGTTACTAACTTCTTCTGCAGTTAGTACAGTTGCTTCCCCTCTTTGGATTTTCTGATTAATTTCTTCAATTGAGCGAGTAAAATTCAAAGTAATCCTCCAAATTTTTTGTTAATGAAAATTTAGGTTATCAAACACAACGCGTCTGGTACATCCAAAGTGAATGCTTTCGGTAGTCCCAAAATTCATCATGAATTTTGATAACCTCCATGATTTCTTAAAAAAATATTATAACTATCGTTATATAAACTAATTTCTATAAAACTATATTCTAATCTATTTCAATCAAACTATATTTAATTTATTAAAATTAAAAAAGAGAAATTAAAAGAGCTACTAAAAGATAAAAATCAAAAAAATCATTTACTTCATAAAATAGTTAAATATCTATTTAGTTGAAGGTATAGCAAAGTATCTACGGATTCCTCCAGCTATAATCCATATTATGATAGCGCCAAATACTCCATATTTCCATTCATATATGTTCAGTATAGGAGCAAGAAGAACTACAAGTCCTACAACACCCAAAATATAAAGTATAAAATCTGCCTGATTATTTTCCATTTTTTTTATCCTCCCAATGTTAATTTAAATATGGTTAAACTAAAATCTATTCTTATTTAGTTATTTATAAGCTAATATATAAGTTTTATGGGGAAATAACCCATTAATCCATCTTAAGATTTATAAATATATCCCCCTAACTTTAAATAAATAAATTAACATTTAAAACATTAAATTATACATTTACTCTACTTTAAAGAGATAATATTTTTCCATAAGCAGTTGTAAATATTCCAACAAAGCATACCGCTGCAATGAATTTAAATTCAACTCTTATATGCTCCAATATGTTAAAATAAGTATCATGAGTAATTTAAAACTTCCAATTAGCATAGAAAAGATTAATATGATACTTCCAAAGCTTAAAATTTATTCGTTAAGCCACAATCATTTAAAGTACAACTATCACATCTTTAATTCTTATAACCATTATAAAAAATATAAAGCTTAAATTTTCTTAAACTATAAAATTCAACGCCCTTCATTTTTATTTTATCAGATTAACCCATATGAGAATACCTGCCCAATGTACCAGCCGCTACCCATACAGCAATTGTACCCAGCAGTACGTATACCAGAGAATAGTGGAATGTGCCCACCATTAAAAATATCAATCCAATGCTGCCCATAACACCTATTACAGCTTTTCCAATAGCACCACCTATGATCCACAGTATGAAAGCTGCCATTAACCCATAACTAATGTTATAAAGCTTAAATACACCCCCTAATAAAATTATAAGTCCCAAACCACATAACAAATAAGTTAATGCATTTTGTTCGTTTCTCCGCATTATCCTTCCTCCAATTAGCACCATTAATGTCGTTACGTATCATAAGAAGATATTCCAAAGCCTGTTGAATTATTACAGAACAAGATATATAACCTTTATGAAAAAGTACAGTATTAGTATTATCTATAATGCGAAATAAACTCTAAAATTAAGCTTTACCAAATATAAACTAAAACTAAAAGTCCAAATCAATGAAAAAGAAAGTAAAATCCAAATATTAATTAAAACCTATATTCATTTAAATTAAAAATAGAAAAAAAGATTAAATCTTTTTTAATTCATTAACTGCAAAATCAAGCGCTTCCTGTATTTTTTCGGCTTTTGGTCCTGCACCTTGAGCAAGGTTTGGCCTTCCACCGCCACCACCGCCGAGAACAGCAGCAGAATCTTTTATGATGCCGTTAATTTTGATACCATTTTCAAGCGCTTTTTTAGAGACTGCACCGACTATTTTACCTTCAATGCTTCCAAGAACCACGACATCAACTTTTCCCTGTTTCTCAGTTAAGTCAGTTGCCATTTTTATAAGCTCACTCATGTCAGAATCAATTATCTCGCTTAAAACAACTAAATCTCCGATTTTTTCAGTTTTGTTTAAAATTCCATCGGTTTTAAGTGATGCGATTTCTCCTTTAAGTTTATTAATTTCGTTTTTAAAGGATTTCCACTCGTTGAAGAACCTGTCACAGGTTTTAGGAAGTTGCTCGGGTGTAACTTTAAATACATCTGAACTTTCTTTTAAGATATTATCATTACGCTGTGCCGCTTCGATTGCAGCTTCACCTGCTGAAAATTCAATCCTTTCTACACCGTCTTGAATCCTTTCGGTTTTGGTTATTTTTATAAGTCCTATATCTCCAGTTTGATTACAGTGTGTTCCTGCGCATGCCTGCACGTCAACTCCATCCACCAAAACAGTCCTTATGTCCATTCCAGGGACAATTCCACCTTGATATAATATGAATCCATATTTTTTCTCGGCTTCTGCCCTTGCCATCCAGTTTGTAAGTACAGGGCGATTTTCCATGACGAACTTATTTGCAAGCAGTTCAATTTCCTGAAGTTCTTCAGGTTCTATTCGTTTATAATGAGTAAGGTCAATCCTTGATTTTTTAACGCCTTTTTGGGCTCCTGCTTGCCAGATATGGTCCCCAAGAATCTTTCTTGCTGCTGCAACGATTAAGTGAGTTGCAGTGTGGTTTCTGGTTAAAGCCATCCTTCTGGAAATATCAATTTGACCCGTAATTATCTGACCTTTGTAAGGATGCACTTTCTCAATATCCTCTTCAGCCACCCTGTGTAAAACTGTGTTGTTAATTTTTTCAGCGTGCAGAACTTTTATTTTTTCACCGCGGATCTCTAAGTATCCTATATCAGAAGGCTGACCTCCTCCTTCAGGATAAAATACAGTTTGGTCCAGTATTACGTTATTTTCATAGGTCCCAAGCACATGAGCTTCGAACTGTGTATCAAACGGATTCTTGTAAAATAATAAATCAGTAGCAGGGAACTCAAACTCAATTTCGGCTTTTTCTTCCTGAACTTCTTCTTCATGCTCAGCAGCTACTAATGTATAGAAATTATCAGGTACTTTTACCTCAAATTCCATCTTTTCAGAGATCTCCTTGGTAGTCTCTGGAGGAATTCCATGGGATTCATAAAGCTCTTTAAGGGTCTCAAACGGCATCTCAGTTTTATTCTTTTTCCTGAGTTTTTTAATGCTTCTTTTAACAAGTTCTCTGCCTTTTGAAACAGTTTTATCGTACCTTTTATCCTCTAAATTAATTACATTAATTATATGATCTTGACTTTGCCTGATTTCAGGATAGGTCTTAGACAGGAAATCAAGCTGTATTCTCATTATATCTGCCAGGGACTCTTTTAATCCCAACTCTTTTATGAAACGGATTGTTCTTCTAAGGACAAGTCTTGCAAGATATCCTTCTTTTACATTGGAAGGAATTACGCCATCGGCTAGCATGAATGCAAGGCATCTTGTATGGTCTGCAATTACATAAATAGCTTCCATTGGTTTTGTAGCCATTTCAAGGTCATCTAATGATATATTAAGTCTATCTGCAACTTTTGATCTTAATTCTCTCAGGTCTGCAAATGTTTCAATATCCATCATACCTGCGACTTGAGCATTCTCTGCTAGAATTCTCTCATCAACTTCAACACCAGATAGTTCCTTTAATGTCTGTATTACAGGTCCAAAAGAAGCATCGTATGCGGTTGGAGTTCCCTGAGATATCCATGCAAATCTTTCAAGACCGTATCCAGTATCAACAACTGTAAGTGGAATTTCTTCAAGTTTTCCATCAGGTAAAGTTTTATATTTAATAAAAACAAGTGTTGCAAGTTCTACTCCCCTGACACATATTTCATAGCATGGTCCGGCATTTCCTCCACCTTTCCACCAGGATTCGATGTAAGTAATTTCTTCAGGGTTGATCCCAATAGATTTAATAAAGTCATGACAGTATTTTACTGTTTCATCTTCCCAGTAAATCTGTTCTTTATCTGTATTAAAAGCGTGATGTGCACCCATTGTAAAACATGTCATGTGTCTGCCGGTCCTTCCGACATTATCCACATCGTTAAGTCTTATTGATGGTTGTGCTATTACCAAAGGGTTTGCAGGTGGTTCTACAGCCCCTGATGTTACCCATGGTTGAAAATCGTAAATTGATGCCCCTACTAAAAAAACATCGTCTCTCCACCGCTTTGCAAGAACAGGATATCTTTTTATGGGTGTATGTCCATGCTGGGCAAAAAATTCTGTAAAAGCTTTTTGAATTTCGTAAAGGTCATATTTTTTATCTGTGGCTGGATTTCCAATGAAGGTGTATTCATCGCAGGGGGCATCCCCACATGTGTTTCTATCTCCAATTGACCAAAAATCGTTTCCACAAGTAATACAAGTTTTTTTAGTAAATCCAAGTTCTTCAAGTTGGCGAGACATAGTAATCATTGATAAAAGTTATTAAATTATAGCAAATTACCGAATATTTATAACACTTTAAACTGTGTTTTTTATTTTTAAATATGTAATTTGATATTAATTTTTATAAATCTGAATAATTTACATTTTTGACTTAAAATAGCAGTATAATTAAAATAAAAAAATAAGAGAAAGCCAAAAATGGCTTTTTAGGAATTATCCAAAGAGAGCACCGAGGCCTGCTGCGGCTTCTTCTTCTTTTTCTTCTTCCTCTTCTTCTTCCTCTTCTTCNNCTGCTGCTGGAGCTGCTGCTGCTACTGCAGTTTTTTCCATTGCTTCTTCGATGTCCACATCTTCGAGTGCTGCGATTAACGCTTTTACTCTAGCTTCGTCTACTTCTGCTCCTGCTGCTTCTAATATTTTAGTTACATTTCCTTCGTTAATTTCTTGACCAGTTGTGTGCAATAACATTGCTGCGTATACATATTCCATTATAATCACCTTTCAATTTTATAAATTTAACCAAACAAGGCACCTAACCCTGCTGCGGCATCTTCTTCTTTTTCTTCTTCCTCTTCTTCTTCGTCTTCATCTTCTTCTTTTTCTTCGGATTTAACTTCAACAGCCTGTGAGCGTGATTTCAGTTTGTCCAGAAGTTCATCATCAAGTGCTTCTTCGTTTTTGCTAGCTATTTCAGATGCCAGTGCTAACATTTGCAAGTAAGCCTTGGATAACAGTAAGTCTGTTGTTTTTGATGTAAGAATTTCTGCATTTAATGCCAGATTCATTGACTTGCTTGCAGCATTCTGTATTATGTATGGCATAGCCACTTTGTTGTAAATTGAAGCATTTACGGATAAGTTCAATGCCTGAGAGAATGCAGTCTGTATATCAGATATGGTTTTACTCTCATCAATTGTTAAAAGATCAGAGGTATATACTGTTTGATCTTCATATGCTGCTACTAAATCAATTCCAACTTCCATTGGATGGATATCAAGTCTTGTAAGAATACCTGCTATCTCCCTGGAAACTACTTCCCCTTCAGCCACAACTACTTTATCCTTGGTTATGACGATTTTTCCTTTATCAATTTTTGCAGGAATACCGACTTTTTGAAGTTCCCCAAGAATAGGGCCGGGTTTAAAAGCTGTATCACCTTTAGGTACTACAATATCTGCAGGGGCAATACTTCCAGCCTTTGCAGGAGCAGGAGTCTTACTAGCTTCAAGAATCTTAAAAAGCTTAAATGGATTCATATTTGTAAAGATTAATGCAGGTTGCCCGTCCATATGTTCTCCGAGAGCATCTACGTTAGATTTTTGAGATTCACTTAAAGCAAGGCTCATCAATGTCTTTCTTGACATTTTTACAGTTGCGTCCTCTTTTAAGGTTCTTCTCATTTTTTGGAGTTGAGGAGCTGGTATATCCGCTAGATTAGCCATACCTACTACGCTATGGCTGTCAATCAGTTCTTTAAGGTTATTTACCTCATCCTTTTTCCAATTAGCAACATGAGCCATTAGATCACCCTCGTTACTGGACCCATGGTTGTTTTAACATACATGGATTTTATTTGGTTTCTTCCTTTTTCAAGGTTCCTGTCCAATACGCCAAGCACAGCTTCTACATTATCCGCAATTAGTTCATCATCCATATCTTGTGAACCTACAATCGCCTGAATAACTGGCTGATCTTTTATTCTTACTTTTACAGTATTAGAAAGCCTTTCCAATATAGGATCTGGTTTTGCAGTAGCGGGAACTGGTTTTGGCATCTTTTTCCTAGGTCCAAGAACTGGTCCTAAAAATCTACCAACCTGTGGCATCATATCTGCCTGTGCAACAAAAAATGTGTATTCATTAGCCATCTTTTTGGCCTGTTTCCGGTCTTTTCCCATCTCTTGTAACTCTTCTTTAGTGATTACAAGATCTGCACCGGCATCTTTTGCGGATATTGCCAGTTCACCATCTGCTATAACGGCAATTTTAATGCCTTTACCGCGTCCATTTGGAAGGAAGACTTCTTCATCAAATCTGTTTTCTGGTTTTTTCACGTCTAAATCTTTGATGTTTATAACAACATCGATAGACTGTGTGAAGTTTCTCGGCTTAGATTCACTCTTAGCCTTCTTCACTGCTTCCACTATCTCTTGATTCATCAAATTCCTCCATGAACCTTTTTGATAAAAAGTTCACAATTATATGTGGTATTTAAACCAAACGGATTATTTTGGTCAACTTATATTTTATTAAAATTTATTGCAACTTATCGTCGTAAATACCTTCATCGATTTCTTTTTGAACTGTTTTAGGATCCTTTCCTTCCACAGTTAAACCCATACTTACACAGGTTCCTACAACTTCTTTTGTAGCCATTTTGTAATCGTTTGAAAGTAACGCGCTAAATTTCATTCTGGCTACTTTTAATGCTTGCTCTATGGATAAATCAGCAACTTTATCAAGTCCAGGATCTTGAGAACCCTTTTCAATATTAAGTTCATCCTTTATAAGTGCTGTTGTTGGAGGTGTACCTACTTCAATTTCAAATGATTTAGTTCCAACGTCTACAATTACTTTGACTGGAACTTTCATTCCATCGAAATCTGCAGTTTTTTCGTTTATCTGTTCAACAACTTGCATCATGTTAATACCAAGCGGTCCTATTGCAGGTCCTAATGGTGGTCCTGGTGTTGCTTTTCCGCCTTCAATGAGAATTTCTACGGTTTCTTTTGCCATTAATCTGCCTCCTTCTGTATTAATCTAATTTGGTCACCTTTGACCGTAACTGGGATTGGAATCGCAGCTTCAATAAGTTCTAAAACTACTTCTTCCTTGGATTCATCTATTCTAACTACTTTAGCTTTTTCATCTTTAAAAGGGCCAGATATAAGTTCCACAATGCTTCCCTTTTTAACAGAAGCAAGTACTGGTTCTGGGTTTAAAAATGTTTTTATCTCTTCAAAGGATATTTCACCTTCAACTGATCCTCTTAAATTTGGAACTTTAAATGCAGGATCTTGCATATCTACTTTTGAAGGAGTTTCTACTAATATATAGCCTTTTAAAGTGTCTGGAACAAGTATTGAAGTTACGTCTATATCACTATTTTTAACATTTCTTGCGAGCAATCTTGCAACGTTTTTTTCTTGTCCCACAAGGGTTCTAAATGCATATATCAAATTATCACTTACCTAAAAACATTTAAGCTAATTATAATGCAGTAATCAGTATGCGCCACTGATAAGTTGTGCCACTAGAGTTATTACAAAACCTATAACCCCTATAATTATAATTCCGATTCCAGTTATCTTTGCCACGTTTAAAAATTCATCACGATCTGGCCTTCGGGATATGTATAAAACTCTTCTGTACTGTTTTAAAGTTTGGGTAATAGATTCTTTATTCAAATTCATAAAAATACCTACTTAAATTCATAATAGAATAAGTTATTTAATTAGGGAATAATGTATTTGGTAATTATTCTATATAAATGATATTAGTTTATTTTCATTATGAATTTATAAACCTTTTCATTTTTATAGATAACTAAAACTAACCAATAGAGAGAAAATCATATGGTGTTTTTATAATTTATACTATATGATTAAAAAACACCATCTATAAACTCTTCTAAAGCCGATTCATGCACTGAATCTTTACTTTCTTCTTCCATGTACTCGCGTTCAGCAGGCGCACCATATATGTGAGGAGATTTTACTCCAGCTACTACTATAGTTGTCCTGATGATATTTTGAAGGTCTTCCTGTATCTGTGTACCCCAGATTATGTTTGCATCTGGATCAAGTTCATCAGCCACTATCTGGACAATCTTTTCGGCTTCATGTAATGTCATATCTGAACTTCCAGATATGTTTATCAATGCACCTTTAGCATTTGAAATATCCAGATCAAGTAATGGGCTGTTTAATGCCTCATGAACAGATTCAATTGCTCTATCGCCAGATTCAGATTCACCCATACCAATCATTGCCATTCCAGAGCCCTGCATTATACTTCGTATATCTGCAAAGTCAAGGCTTACAAGACCAGGTTTAGTTATAAGCTCAGTTATTCCTTTAACGGCCCGTCCTAAGAGTTCATCAGTAACCATGAAAGCTTTGTTTATAGGCAGATTTGGTGCAACTTCCAGTAATTTATCATTTGGTACGACAATTACGGTATCTGCATTACTCTGCAGCTTTTCAAGCCCTCTTTCAGCATTTTCTCGCCGTCTGAGTCCTTCAGCACTGAAAGGCATTGTAGCGACTGCAATTGTTAATGCACCAATCTTTTTGGCTAACTTCGCAATTACTGGAGCAGATCCTGTTCCAGTACCTCCACCAAGCCCACAAGTTACAAAAACCATGTCGGCTCCGTCTAACCTTTCTTTTATCTGTTCTTCACTTTCTTCAGCACTTTCTTCACCTATTTCCGGTATGCCACCAGCGCCTAGTCCTCCACATGTTCCTTTACCTATGAGTATCTTTTGGTGAGAATTCGAGTAGAATAAGTCCTGTGCATCTGTATTTACCGAAATAGTATCTGCGCCTTCAATTCCTATTTCCATAAGTCTTGAAACTGTATTATTTCCAGCCCCTCCAGTTCCTACAACGAAAATCTTAGCCCGGCTTCGTTGGATAATCTCTTTAAGATCGCTGTCGATGTTGTCGTCATATGAATTGCGCTCTTCCATGGTTGATCTTTCCTTTCTTTTTTCAGATTCCTTTATGGTATTGTTTATAAGAGATTTCAATTCCTACCCCCACAGCTAATGTTTTATTATGTTAATTGTGTTATTGGACCTACTCATATTTAAAAGCAACGGTATTTT
>DADN01000012.1 GCA_002509665.1 Methanobacterium sp. UBA8 | reverse complement strand
CATTTTTCTAACTCCCAAAAAATTCATAGAATTTTTTGAGGATTTTGATAAATTTTTAAACATTGAGGAAACTATGTTTCCGAAATTAAAAATCGAAGATTTTTAAACATTTAAAAAACAAAAATAGTATTACTTTAAGATTGAGGATAAATTTAATGATGAGATTTCAAAAATCTTGAGGAATATAAATGCCAAAGGATTTAGAAGCTTTACTCAAAGAAGAAAGGATATTTAAGCCTTCAATAGATATTGTGGAAAAAAGCAGCATCAAGCAGTGGATGAATAAATATAAAATAAAAAATTATGAAGAATTACTTGAAAAAGCTAATGATAATCCAGACTGGTTCTGGGATGAGCTTGCAAAGGAACTTGAATGGTTTGAACCATATAAAAATGTATTAAAATGGAACCCACCCCATGCAGAATGGTTTTTAGAGGGTAAATTCAACATAGTCCATAATGCACTGGATAGGCACATTAAAAACGGGAAAGGAGATAAATTAGCTTATATTTGGGAAGGAGAAGACGGAAAGACTAAAAAAATAACTTACCGCCAGCTTTGGCGTGATGTAAACAAATTCGCCAATGCATTAAGGGAACTTGGTGTTGAAAAAGGAGATACTGTAAGCATTTATCTGCCTATGATACCTGAACTCCCGGTGGCAATGCTTGCATGTGCCAAAATTGGGGCCGTGCACTCAGTTGTTTTCTCTGGGTTCTGGGCAAAGGCATTTCAAGAGAGAGTAAACGATTCAAAATCAAAAGTGGCCATAACTACAGATGGTTTTACAAGAAGGGGAAAATTAATACATCTCAAAGAAAACGTGGATGATATACTTGAAAACACCCCTACAATTAAAAACCTTATTGTCATCAACAATGCCGACATAGATGTTGAAATGCAGGAAGGTAGAGACCTCTGGTGGCATGAAATTACAGAAAATATGAGTGAAGAGTGCGAAACTGAAGTTATGGACTCAGAAGACCCTTTATTTATTTTATACACCTCCGGAACCACAGGAAAACCAAAGGGAGTAGTACATGTCCATGGAGGATACGCTGTTGGGATTTATACCACCTTAAAATTCGTTTTTGACCTTAAAGAAGATGATGTATGGTGGTGTGCTGCAGACATTGGATGGATAACAGGCCACAGTTATATAGTCTACGCACCACTTTTACTTGGAGTAACATCCATCATATTTGAAGGCACCCCAGATTATCCCGACCCCGGAAGACTATGGAAAATTGTAGAAGATTATAAAGTAAATGTTTTCTATACTGCCCCCACAACAATAAGAATGTTCATGAAATACGGCCCCAAATGGCCTGAAAAATATGATTTAAGTTCTATAAAGCTTCTTGGATCCGTGGGTGAGCCCATAAACCCCGAAGCGTGGGTTTGGTATTATAAATACATAGGCAGGGAAAAATGCCCCATAATGGACACGTGGTGGCAGACAGAAACTGGAATGCACCTTATAACGCCACTACCAATATCAACTCTTAAACCAGGCTCTGCAGTTATGCCTTTCCCAACGGTCCAGGCAGATATTTTAGATG
Source organism: Methanobacterium sp. UBA8 (assembly GCA_002509665.1). Classification (GTDB taxonomy): domain Archaea; phylum Methanobacteriota; class Methanobacteria; order Methanobacteriales; family Methanobacteriaceae; genus Methanobacterium_D. Next base: position 3,179 of record DADN01000012.1, on the reverse strand, counting down.
ATAGGGGAAGGTCTCTAACTGAAAAAGGAGGTCACCTTGTAATCAAAACTCCCTGGCCTTCAATGCTCAGAACTATTTATAGAAACCCACAGAGGTACATCAAAACGTACTGGAGCGCATTTAAAAACATGTACCTGAGCGGGGATGTGGCAAGAAAAGATTCTGATGGTTACTTCTGGATCCAGGGGCGTGAAGATGATGTTTTAAGTGTTGCAGGGCATAGAATAGGCACTGCAGAAGTAGAATCAGCCCTTGTAAGTTATGAATGCGTTGCAGAAGCTGCAGTGGTAGGGAAACCCGATGAAATAAAAGGCGAAGAAATTGCAGCATTTGTTATACTCAAAGATAATTTTAAACCCACACAGGAACTCAAAGATACGCTTAAACATCATGTTAGGGTTGAAATAGGGCCTGTTGCAACGCCGAAATATATAAGTTTCGTTGATGACCTCCCAAAAACAAGGAGCGGAAAAATAATGAGGAGGGTTATTAAAGCCAAGGTAAAAGGTGAAGATGTGGGGGATACAAGCACCCTTGCAAACCCTGAAGCTGTTGATGGGCTTGATAACGNNGCCAAAAACAACAGCCTGAGTAGTTTTTTCCCCTTTTTTAATTTGATAATCAATTATTCATAGTTGTAGATTATAAACTACAAAGTTACATAAATTCAAGGTCTTCAAAAACTGTTGATGAGCTTGACAGAGCATTATAAATTTTAATTCAAATTTCAATAACCGTAAACATCAGTATTAGAATCATGTTGGCCGGATTTTACTAGATAAAGCCCTTTAAATCCTTGTTCAACAAAATTTAGTCCGTTGACTTTAATAATCTGGTAAATTTCACTATTTTTTAGAGAATTTTCATCTAAATATTTTTCAAAGTTCTCCATCGCTTTCTTTTCAATGCCTAAAGCTAGTCCATAAACCAAAAACCTGTTAATATCATCAGAAGAAATATCTGCATTAGTTATATCCCGGCCAGAAACATACGACTTAAAATCGTTTAATTCATCCATAAATTCAGTTGAGTCTCCTCTAAAGAATTTATTATTGGAATATTCATTTTTGAGATGCTTTTCCCAGCTGTTGTATCTGCTTTCGAATTTTTTGGAAGCTTTTAAATTTTTTAAATCTTCTTCTATAAAGTGTAATGAAATTACTCCTTTCTTATCATACCGCTTCAAAAAGTTAATTACATCTAATTCATAGGATTTAAGTTTATTTACACTCTTTTTTTTATTTATTTTAACGAAAGGGCCCGAATAATTATTATTTTTTTTAGTCGAATTAAAATTAATTGGATTTGAGAAAATAATATAATTTTTATTTATTAAATCAAGCAATGTTGCCTTAAATCCATTTTCATGCCCATTTAAATCTGTTTTTTCATTTAAATAGGTATTTAATAATTCTGGAGAGTAATTAAACATGTTTTTTGGAGTAAAAATGAAATTTGAATCATTTAATGATGATGATTTCTTTATATACTTTGCATAGACCACATAACTAACGAAAATAATTACCAGCAATACTAAAAAGACCTCTAAGAGAACATTGAATTCCATTTAATACACCTTTTCATTTTAATTAACAGAAAGCTGTTATGGTGCATTATTTGTAAAATAAGTAATATAAAATTATCTATTTTCATTAATAAAGTCAAAATAAAAAAATAGGATATTTAAAAGTGTTATTCCAACTCCTGATAACTTCCGTTGTACTCTCCAGAGCCTGAAACCTTAAATATAACTGCCTGGGCGATTCTTTCTCCTTTTTTAATTTGATAATCAAATTCGCCGTAGTTGTAAACCATAAACTGGAGTGTTCCATAAAATCCAGGGTCACCTACTGCTGTGTGGACTGAAATAAAAGACCTGTTAAGGGTGGAACGTGGACGGTAAAGCATAGCGTATCCTTTCGGGATTTTAACCTTTGGTGCCACTGTAACTGAATAAGCTGTTTTTGCTTTTAAAGTGTAAATTGGACCTTCAAGCTTTTCTAATTCTGGAAGATTTTTCTCGTTGTCAATTAGAGAGCCTGCACTTTTTTGAACAAACACGTCTTCTAATGGTAAATCGATTCCTGAAGGCTGTATAAGTCCTTCAAAATCTGGAAATAGTTTGATTAATTCTTTTTCGCCTAGCATGATTATCGCCTTTTAGAAATATTTGAATATCTTATAATTATCTTAAAAACTAATAAATACTTTGTTTTATTCAGATCTAGAGCATGCTAGCTGTAATTAATTAAAAATAGATTAGATTTTAATAAATTTTTTGGCTTTAAAAACCAGAATTTTAGGAATGCTTAACTAATTAAAGTATGTTGAAAAACTTATTTATCTTAATTTTTATAAATACAATTACTCAGGAGGATTTACTTTGAACCATGAAGAAAATGATGAAGTAGAATGGGAAGAACCTAAATTAGAAGAAGCTGTTGATATTTTCAAGAAATATTTTAAAATTTCATTTGAAGCAGCAGGAAAAGAATGGACAGAAAAAAACGATGCAGAAATTAGATTTGCAGTATTAGAACTGGTAAATACCCCACTATATGATATAAGACAACTTTTACTCGAAGAACCCTGCGATTGTGATGACGAAGATTGTGATTGCAAAAAATAAAATGTTATATATCATTAAAACTTTTTTTCACTTGAGGAAATTTACAATTTCCGAAGGTTAAAAATTTTTGTAGGAAAATTTTTAATACATTCAAAACTAAATTAATCCAATTTTCTGGATTATTCTACCGTTTTCTTAATATATTTAGAATTTTAATTAACAAATCCGGAAAAGTGTAGTAAACATAAAAAATCATCAAACTAATTACAATTATAATGCATACAGTAATTATCGATGATTGATTCAAGAAATTAAGCACAGTTATAAAGAGCAGAGCATTTACGGTCTGCAATGTGATAATTCTGAATTTTTAACCCGAATTTCAGTACGTAACATGTTAATTTTTCTCATGATTTCTGAATTTTCTGAATTACCTATACTTATACCCCTGCTTGTAAAAAGTTCATTTTGAACGTGTTTAATCTCATTTTCTAAATTATCTATTTCTTTTTCTAAATCCGAACATTTAGGCATACCCTGCATAACATCATCTCCTTATCTTTAAATGTATTAATAATACACAGTATATTTTTATTATTAATCGGTATTA
>DADN01000201.1:18962-42977 GCA_002509665.1 Methanobacterium sp. UBA8 | reverse complement strand
AAATAAGTTATAATATCTGAAAACAATGTTTAAAATAGGTATTGGTTGTAAAATGGATTATTTCAGATTTTTATCAAAAATTAAATCATTTATTTAACTTTCAAGACCACTAGAGTCATATCATCGATTTGAAACTTATCGTTACTGAAGGATGAAATTTCCTGTTTTATTTTCTGAATCATCTCTTCTGATTGTAAATTATAGTTTTCTCTAAGGATGGTTTTAAGTTTTTCAATCCCGAAAGGCTCTTTCTCCTCATTTAGAGCATTAATAACACCATCTGTGTAGAAAATAAGGATATCTCCAGAATTTAAATATATTTCTTCTTCTTCAAATTCCCTATTTATTATTTTACCTAAATGAAATTTCTCATGTACAAGCTTTACAATACTTTCACTATTTTTTATAAATAGCAATGGAGAATCATTACCTGCATTGATATAACGTAGAGTTCTACTTTTTGTGTCTAATACTGCATAAAATAGTGCTAAATCAATTCCATCGTCAGCTTCAATCATTACCAGTTTATTTAAGTACTCCATCACGTCAGAAACGTGTTGAGTTTCCCTGGCTTTTGTCTGGACAATAGTTTTGGAGAGTGCCATTAACAGGGCTGCAGGAACGCCTTTCTCAGAAACGTTAGCAATTGCAATACCCAGTTTGTCTTCTGTAACTGGAATGAAGTCGTAGAAATCGCCTCCAACTTCTTTGGCAGGTATATTAAAAGCAGATATATCATAATCATTTAACGAGGGAATTGTATCTGGTATAAATGTCTCTTGAATCTTTTGCGCTACTTTTAGCTCATTCTTTTTCCTTTCCAGCTCGTCAAAATATAGGTCACGTTCTTCTGTAGTTTTCTTTTCTCTCAATAAGTTTGATATTATAAATGAAAAAACAAGTATTCCCATGGCGTTTGCAAATATCATGGGAACACTAACTTCTCCCACAATTGCCAGTGCTTGCGAATATGGCTGTATGAGGAGAATAACCAGCAGCATATGAAATAATTCCATTAAAACTGCAAAGATCACTGCGCCGAAAATTCCAATGAATTTACGCCCGTTTGCTAGGAAAACAAGTCCTGCAAATAAGCCTATAAGAATTGTAGCTATGGAACATGGTATTGTGGTTGGGCCTCCTAAAAAGAAGTACCTGTAAAGCCCTCCAATAAGTCCAGTTCCTAAACCTACTACTGGCCCGCCAATTAAACCAGCTATCATTGGGCCAAGATCTCTAACATTTGCAATGGCACCAAAGACGTCTATCCCTGAATACGAACCAAAAATGGAAATTATTCCAAATAGTAAAATAACTACGGCCTGATTTTTAAGAGTGAATTTCCCTTCCAGTATTTCCTGGAAATATTTAATGCGTGAAACAATATAAGCAATTACGATAATTACACATGTTTTTTCTATAAGTATCAGTAAGTAGTGCAGTGTAGAAGGTAATGATTCTTTTCCACCTTCTAAAATAAGCAGTGCGCTTATACTTCCTATTATGGCAATTAATGCATGGAGATATAATATATTATGCTCTTCATTAGCCCTTAAATATGCTTTTATTTTTGAAAAATCAAATGGTATATGTTTTTTTGGGATTTCAGGCATTAATAAGCACCTTATAATAATGGAAAATTCATTTCTACAGATTTATAACTATAAATAAGTCTGCTATGATTAAATCATATTTATAATTAAAATATATAAATTTAATTAATTAAATAATTAATTTAGTTAATCTGAATAAGAATTGATATTATAATATTCAGTTTTAAACTTGTAGTGAGCTTTAACATAGAAATATTCTGGAGATTTATTTTAAAGTAGAATATAAGTTAAATAATTCTAGATATTGGATATAGTGAATAATTTTTTGATGGCATAAAAATAACCGAAGATGAAAGCAGATATATCTAGCATGTTGGCTGGAAAAGAAGTTAATGGGAATAAGAACGCTAACAGCAAATATAATAGATATAAAAACAATATTTATAGTGATGAATTTAGGGAAAGATAAAATGAGATGTGCAGACGCACTGGTTAAAATTTTAGAATCAAATGGTGTTGAATTTGTTTTTGGGCATCCTGGAGAACAGATTTTGCCTTTTTACGATGCACTGCGAAGTTCAAAGATAAAACATATTTTGATGCGTCATGAACAGGGAGCAGTACATGCTGCAGATGGATATGCAAGGGTATCTGGTGAGTTTGGTGTTTGTATCTCAACGGCAGGTCCTGGAGCGTTAAATTTAGCAATGGGTGTTGCAACTGCTTTTAAAGATTCAATACCTATGATTGTAATCACTGGGGATGTAGATAATGATCTTAAAGGAACGAATGTGTTCCAGGATATTGATATTGAAGGTGTTTTCAGGCCAATTACATTAAAAACATTCCATATTGAAGATCCTGACGATGGAATTTTGAAATTAAAAGAAGCAATTGAAATTATAAAACAGGGGAAAACGGGGCCTGTTCATTTAAACTTTCCAAAAAATGTTTTAAATGCTTGTGTTGATGCACCCGCAGTGACAACTGAAGATGTAGAATATAACGATATCTCTTTAAATGATATTGGTGATGCAATTAAATTGATAGAGATGTCTAAAAGGCCTATTATTCTTGCCGGAACTGGAATAATATGGGCACATGCCGTAGACAAGCTCAGGGGTTTTTCTATAAAGTACAACATTCCAGTTACAACAACATATTCTGCAAGGGGCGTTTTACCTGAAGATCACCCTCTTTGTCTTGGAATGATAGGCCTTAGAGGCACAACTGCCGCAAATTTTGCAGGTAAAAACTGTGATCTGCTGATTGCCCTTGGCTGTAGGTTTTCAGAACGAACTGTACTTGGAATTGGAGATCCTGAAATAATTCATGTAAATCTTGACAGCGAAGTTTTAGAAGGAAATGTTAAGATTAAGGGTGATGTTGGTCAGTTTTTAGATAAAATAGGAAATATAAATGTTGAAAATACTGATGAATGGCTTAATGAATTAGAAAACCATAAAAGAACCTACGAAATTAAAACTAATTACGCTGATATCCCAATTAAACCTCAAAGAGCTGTAAAAGAAATACTGGATGCTTCAGATGATTCAACAACAGTAAGTGATGCAGGAACACATACTACCTGGGTTACTTTACTTAAAAAGGTAACGAGACCTTCATCACTGCTTTTTTCAGGAGGTTTTGGGCCTATGGGTTATGGACTGCCTGCAGCAATTGGTGCAGCACTTGCAGACGCTGGAGAAAGGGTAGTTCTGGTTGTTGGGGACGGTGGATTCCAGATGACCATGCAGGAGCTTGCAGTAATTGCTCAGGAGAAAATTCCTATTTTAATTTGTATTATAAACAACTGCTGCCTTGGAATTATAAAACAATGGCAGGATATTCATTACCGGGAAAGATATGAAGTTGAACTTGAAAACCCTGATTTCCTTGAAATTGCAGATGCATATGGAATTAAATCAAAACGTGTGAATGCGCCTGGTGAAATATTCAATGCAGTTAAAAATGCTTTAGAGTTAGAAGAGCCTTATTTAATTGATATAATGGTTGATAAAGAAGAAGGTATAATTTTACCTAAAATAAAACCATAGATCAATTTAATTTATTTAATTATAGGGAATAGCTAATATTATCAATAATAGTAATGAATAATTTATTCCAATAAAAATTTCATAACTTAAAGACTGTTGATTTATTTATTTGATTGTAGATATCCATTAATATTTATTTACATAATTATAGAAGAATAATTTTACCAAAAAAATGAAAAAAGAATGCTGCATCGAGTAGTTATGTAAGATGATTAACGAATTTATTCGTATAACCGATAAAATTATTTAGATGAACAATTATTGATATTAAATGGATTACTTTAATTTATAATATTTACAAAGGCGCTGATATAATGAAAGTTTTATTAATAAATCCGCCAGATACTGCTTCAAAATACAAATTTATAGGTCTTGTCGCCCCTACACTGGGAATAGCTTATATAGCAGCAGTTCTTGAAGAAAATGGGATCGATGTTAAGATCATAGATGGTTCTGCCCTTGAAATGAGCTGGGAAGAACTTGAAAAAGAAATTCCGAAGTACTCACCAGATATTATAGCCGTTACTGCAGTTACACCTGCAATTGATCAGGGCCTCAGGACTGCTAAAATTGGGAAAAAAGTGTGTCCTGATGCATATATTGTTTTAGGAGGATATCATCCTACTTTTACCTATAATGAAGTTTTAAAAAATGATTTTGTAGATATAGTAGTTTGTGGTGAAGGCGAATACACCATGCTTGAACTTGCAGAGACCATTGAAAGTGGTGGTGATTTAAGAAAAGTTAATGGAATAGCTACTAAAGACTTTAAAACACCTTCACGGCCAATTATTGAAAATCTGGATGAACTCCCATTTCCTGCAAGGCACCTTCTCCCTATGGACAAGTACAAAATTTTAAATTCAAAACTACCTGTGGGAACGCTTATTTCGGGAAGAGGATGCCCATTCCAATGTTCATTCTGTTCGTCAGCAGCTATGCACGGTCATAAGTTGAGATTAAGGTCAGCTGAAAATATTGTTGATGAAATGGAACACCTGATCAAAGACCATGATGCTGATATGATAGCATTTATGGATGACACATTCACTGTAAACAAAAGGCGTGTTGAAGAAATATGCACAATCATGAAAGAAAGAGATTTAGATGTATATTGGGGATGTACAGCTAGAGTAGATACTTTATCAAGGGATATCCTGGAAAAAATGAAGGATGCAGGGTGTATAACTCTTTTTTTAGGTGTTGAATCTGCAGATCAACAGCAGCTAGATAATTTAAACAAACAAACAACCGTTGAAAAAATTAAAAAGACATTTGAACTTACAAAAGAACTTGATGTTAGAACCATTGCATCTGCGGCGCTTGGAATGCCTGGAGACACCCGACAGAGTATCCGGAGAACTATAGATTTTGTTAAAAATCTGAATCCTTCTTATGCTGTCTTTTCACTGGCTACACCTTATCCTGGCACTCGGTTTTACATGAAAGCAAAGGAAGATAACTTGATTAAGATAAATGACTGGTCTAAATATTCTCTAATGACCCCAATCCTTGAAACAATGGACTGCTCTCTTGAAGATCTTAGAAAGTTACAGCGAAAAGCTTTCAGGGAATTTTATCTCAGACCAAGTTATATTTTACGCCAGACACGTATGGATGGTCCCATTATTTTAAAAACAATCTTTGCAATGCTTAAGGATGTCAGTAAGCATAAATAGGCTGTAAAATTTTTACAGTAACTACATTTTTATTTTACGCTCATGTATTTTTAGGTATGAATTTTTACCGAGTTAATAGTGAATTGATTGGTTAATTTAGGTTGAAAATGTTAAAAATTCCATTTATTTAACAATTTACCTAAAATTTAAATAGTAAAATTTTGCACATACACCCCTGCCATGAGCGTTATTTTAAATGTTTATCGGACATATCTTCCAAGATAACTTAAAAAGAACCCTAAAACTATTAAAAGGACCACATAAACTGGTGAAGAAAATAAAAAGTTTGAATTAGAACGTGCCAAATAAGGAATTATAAAATTAAAAGCATGGAATTTAATAAGTAAACCAAAAATAAACAATATACCTAACCCTAAAGGCTTAATCATTTTTGAATTGGATAGTTTACTTTTAGAGCTTTTTTCAGGAGGTGAATCTTTAAAATCATCAATTCCGCTGTTTAAATGTTTTCTGTATATGAGCTTTCCCCCGCATTGACACCTGTCAAAATCGTTAGCAGTTTCTCCAGGTTGAAGCTCATAATAATCTCCGCAATCTTTACAGACAAGATAACCCATAATTTCACCGTTGATATCGTACTTTTATAGGTTTGTTATTAATACGAATAAATATTGTGGTAACTACTATTTTTTATATTGCAACCAGATAAAAAGAGTTTTAATGCGAATTATTTCTAATTTAATAATATATAACATAAAAGTTACTTTTTGTATGCGAAAAGCTGAAATATAATAATTAGTCCACTATTTAATATGTTAAATAAACATATGGCATTGATAATTGGATTGATTATAATTGGAACTGCTTTTTCAGGTTGTATCTCAGATCCGTTGGCTTCTTTCCAGGGACCAACTTATATACCTACTAATTATCATAATACAAAGAATAATACTACTGATACTGGTAAACTTTTCTTTTATCAAGGTAAAGGGCAATTAGATTTCTTTGCAGTGGCTGCAGCTAAGGATCCCAATCAAGAAATTCTTAAAAATATCACTAATTCCATCAATAACACTCCATCAACTAATATAAAAAATACCAATGAGATTTTAACCATAGATGGTAAGCAGGTTACATTAAATATAAAGACCATAAAAATACTTGGAGCTTCGATTTCAACATTTGTAGCAACGTGGAGTTCAAATTCGGGTTTAACCATTGCTTCAGCGGGAATGGTACCTACAAGTGATCTTCCTGAAATAAAAAAGATGTTGCAGTCAATCAAGGGATAGTAATTAAATTTTGATATTTCACTCGAGAATCTTGATTTTCGAGAATTTTCTTTTTTTAGTGGCTTTAATAGCTTAGAATTAGAAAATTACTATTTAAAAAGTAAAACCCGGCGAAAAATTAAAAATTTTTTGGTGATTTCATAAATGTCAAAATCTTATTTATAAAATAAATAAAAAATAAATCTATTTTAATATTAACTATGTGACGTGGAATAGTTGTTTTTCAGCTTTTTGCAATTGTTTTTCCAAGTACTTCCACTAAACCTTTACGATCATGATATGTTTTTTCGTCCATACTCTCTAATGTTTCTAAAACCACATAATCTGCATTATTTTTCTTAGCCTGTTCCATTATATCCTGTTTGGTTGCAGGATACATGAGGCCCTTTAAAAATGGTTCTACTTCATCAATTGTTCCGCAGGGCATAATTTTCACCTTTTACCATTTAATTATAATTTAATGGAGATTGTAGACTGAAATCACATTTATAATCATTAATTGCCAGTCTACAGATATTTTTGAAGTTTAGATTATTAATATATTGTTATATGGTATTAAAAATAGGTTATTAATTCATGCTTTTAATTACTTAAAAAAATAATTTCATACTAAATTTAACTTTATTTTTTTAAAGTAAACCTATTTTATTTATTTCATGTGAAAGATGGGAAAATAAATTTATTTTTTATTAGTATTGATAATTTTATAATTTAAAAATGATATAATATAACTGGGGATGAAATAATGGCAACTGTTGATGTATATTTTAAAAATAATAAGAATAAGAAGCATTATGCAGATGTTACAGATATCATATACAAGGAAACATACGTTTTAATAGAATTTAATCAGGGACATGTAATGATACCATATTCAAGCCTGGAATATGTCAATGTTCAGGATGTATGGCCAGAATCCGAAGATGAAGAGTAAAACAGTCAATATTACTTGATAAATCCATTCTAAAAAACTGTTACTTATTTTATAAACTATGGCGCGTGAACTTATGAATCAGATACAGAAACAAATATTGGAACTATTAAATGAATTCAACGATCAAAATCCGGGATATTACCTCGCTCGTATCTATTTGTTGGATAATTTAAAAATAGATGATAAAACTCTGGAGGAAAATATATTTCATTTACGTGATGAAAAATATGTGGATATATCCAGCGGTCTGGGCGTAAAATTTAGTTCAGTTAAGATAACTGGTAAAGGAATAAATTTAATAGAAAATTCAGAATTAACGGATACTACAGTTCCGGCAAATCAAAATAATGATGAGATTATAACTTCAAGTGATCTCAGGATAAAAAATACTTTTAATCAGATATATAATACGATAGAATCCTTAAATTCAGAAAATAAAGATGAAATCATAGAAAAAGTTAATATAATTAGGGAAGAATTAAAAAAAGATGAAATAAAAACGTCTAAAATTAGAGATTCTACAAAATGGCTTAAAAGAAATGCCGCCTGGACAGTTCTCCCAATTGCACAAATTATTGTAACTGTTTACGGTTTAGACATGTCTAAATGATATTCAGTATCTGCTCTTTTAATTAAGAATTTTATTCTTTAATTTTTTTTAATTTGACAGATTAATTTTAGAATTTAAGATAGTTTATATAATTTTACAGGATTTTTGAATTTATTTTTCTACTTCCTATTTTTGTATGTTCATCTGTTTGTTCATTCATAGAAACGTTTAAATAGCATAACGTTTACATTAAAACGGGTACTGTAAACAAATTGAAATTTAAGGAGGTAAACTATGGAATATAAAAGATTTTTGGCCGTTCTGTTAGTTTTAGGCATATTGGGTGTTGAACCTGCAGGTGCAGTTGAAATAGGATCGTTGAACCAGGTTAACTCTCCTGATACATTGAATTCATGTACAATTGTTCAAAGTATGGTTAAAAAAAATGCTATAGTTAATCAAGATCAAAATAAGGGTCTGGATAAACTAAAAATGCAGGTATTGTTTAATAATCATAAAAAAACCTTTAAATTAATTTTAAATAAAGTTAAAGGGCACAAATATCATAAATTATCACGAAATTCATTAACTACAACTCATAATGAAGGTAAGCTGTCACACAGTTCTTCAAATAAAATTAGTACAANNTTGAAACAAACATGAGTAATGCAGCTGGTGGAAATGGAACAGTTTTAAATCAAAATGGTAATGAAACTGTTATAAATGAAACAGCCTTTAATCAAACAGTTGAAAATGAAACTAATATCAATGGAACGATATTAAATAATGTAACTGATGAAAACAAAACTGATTTTAATGAAACTGGTAATGGAACTGTTACGAATGAAACTAATACCAATGGCACTGCTTTAAATAATGCAGCTGGTGCAAATGGGGCAGTTTTAAATCAAACTGATAACTCTACAGATTCTACTAAAAGCCATGTTCTGAATACTATTGAGAATGCGGGTTATGTTTTTGCAGCTATAGCTGGCTGTTTTGCAATTGGTGTTGCCGTAGCTCCTGAAGGAGTAACTAAAACAGTATGTGTTGTAGGGGCTGTAGTTTGTGGGGTAATTGCAGCATGTTGTTTTGTTGCGCATGTATTGATAGACTGGCTCTGGTAAAAAAACATTTTTTACTTTATTTTTAATTTTTTATATAAGAATAAGTAACTGATAAAATTAGAAATTTTGAGATATTAAAAGCTTTTGATCTTTGATAAAAAAAAGAAAGAGATTATCCTATAAGATAAGCCTCTTCTACTGCTGCTACTCCATTTCCGAGACATACATCACTTCCAAGACCTTTTAAGGTCATCTCGAGGGCAGCCATTGTAACAACAAGATCTCTGTAGTTAACATTACCCATGTGGCCTATTCTGAAAACATTGCCTTTTAAGTGGTCTTGACCACCGGCAAGCACAATTCCATATTTATCTCTCATTGTGCCCCTCATGTCTTTATCAGTTACGCCTTCAGGCATTTTTACAGCAGTTACTGTTGTAGATGAAACCTCTTCGTCAGCAAATAGTTCAAGACCAAGAGCTTTAACAGCGTTTCTTGTAGCTGATGCAGCTAATTTGTGCCTTTCTATTCTGGCTTCGAGACCTTCTTCCATTACCATATTTAATGCTTCGCGCATTGCGTACATTAAGGATACAGAAGGTGTGTATGGAGTTTCTGATGGTGCATGTCCTGCGTATTTTTTGTATTTCTTTACGTCCAAGTAATATGAGTTGGAGTCTACTTTATTGATTACATCCCATGCATCATCACTTACTGTGATTGCAGCCATTCCTGGCGGTGCGGCAAGACATTTCTGTGAGCCTGTTACACAAATATCAATGTTATAATCGTCTACAGCTACGTCGTCCCCTCCAAGGGATGAAACAGTATCTACAACATATAAAGCGTTATAATCTTTAACAATTTTACCTACTTCTTCTATTGGGCTTGCGACCCCTGTTGAAGTTTCGTTGTGAACTAATGTCACAGCTTTAATTTCATCGTCTTCTTCTAAAATATTTTTGACATCTTTGGGATTTACTGCTTTACCCCATTCCACATCAAGCTTAACGGAATTACCGCCATTAGCTTCAGCTATCTGTGCAAATCTTTCTCCGAATTTCCCGCCAACAATATTTAAAATTTTGTCGCCTTTATTAAGGACATTTCCAACTGCAGCTTCCATTGCAGCTGTTCCAGAACCGGTTATTGTATAAGATGGATTTTCAGTCTGGAATACTTCTGACATCATTTCATTGACTTCAGTTAAAATCTCAGCGAATTGAGCACTTCTGTGGTTCATCACTGCATCTGACATGGCTTTTAGTACTCGCGGAGCTACTTTGGTAGGTCCGGGTATCATTAGCAATGTTTCCTCCATTTTCAAACCTCCAATATTAAAAACTACATTAAACTTGATTCTCTTTTTGAGATACACATTAAGTTTTGAATTAACCAGTAATATACCTTTATGTCAGTGCTTTTTCTTAAATAGTCAAACTATTTTATCACCATAAATTTTGGTTAAATCATGTGTCCAAATTTGAATTTTTATTCCAATGATTTATTTATTAAAAATAATATATCCACTTTCATGAATCTTGATACTTGGTTTTCATGGTATGACAAAATACTAAAAGAATTCGATTTCAGCCGAGAGGATGATGAAAAATCTGCAGAACTATTGAACAGCCTTTTAAATGAAGATAACAGTTCAAGCATTGCTGAAACTAATATAAAAGATATGGTAATTATTTTTGGAGCTGGACCTTCCCTTAAAGGAAATATTGAAGAGCTGGACGAACTGGATCAACTGGAAGAATTAAATTTAGATAAGTTCACATTAATCGCAGCAGATGGGGCAACAACTGCACTTTTAGAGAAAGATATAGTTCCAGATATTATAGTTACAGATTTAGATGGTAATATGGATGATATACTAGAAGCTAACGATCGAGGGGCGATTCTAGTTGTCCATGCCCATGGAAATAATATTGATAAAATAAAAGAATATGTTCCAGAACTAAAACGAATTTTAGGAACTACTCAAAGTGTACCTTTAGAAAACGTGTCTAATTTCGGAGGATTTACAGATGGGGACCGTTGTATTTTTCTGGCAATTGAACTTGGAGCACGGTTTATAATTTTAGCAGGAATGGACTTTGGAGATATTGTAACTAAATACTCAAGGCCAGATTTACCTGAATCAGAGGGAAAGGCAGATAAAATAAAACAAATGAAGCTGAATTATGCCAAGAAACTTACCCAGTGGGCTTCAGAAAATGAAAATATAAAAATAGTTAATATGTCTGGTGGAGAAAGCGTGCCTGGTGTTGATGATATCAAATTTGAATGATGTTTAAAAAAAGTTCAATACACTTTAATAACTTGACTATAATTTAAGACTAGTATTCCTTCTTATAAATTAAAAGAAACCATCCATTCAAATAATTTAATTTTAAAAAAGATAGTGGAATTAAATTAATCACTTTAATTCGCTGCGTTTTTTATCTATAACAGTCCTCAGATCTTTTATAGCATTTTCTAAACTGTCTATTTCTTTTTCGTATTCTTCTCCTTCTTTTTTATTTGCAAGCTGCATTATAAGCTCTGCTGTTTTAAATTGGGTTTCACCTAATCTGTTCATGATTTTACCCATTTCCTTGTATTTCCTTTCGTGCTCTGTCCAGTCTGCTCCAGCACTTTCTTTCCAGTAATCCTTCCAGTAATTTTCCCAGCTACCTTTATGGTATTTTTCCCAATCTGGCATTATAAAACTCTCCTAATAATTAAAGATTTTTTAAGTGTTTCTGGAAATAGGACCATTTTAAAATATGAATTTAAGTAACTTATTTCCAAAACAATAATATTATTATGGTAAATATTATTAATATATTTTCATACTCTGAAATAAATAAGTTAAAGACTTCTAAAAACAAAGATGGTTTAAATGATGTAATAAAAAATGATTTTATAAGTTTTTTAGTCGATATATGGCCATTAAAAATCATTTATTTAAATGGGAGAATAAAAAATGGAAGTCATTAAATCACTTTTATACTTTATACTTGCGGGCTTCTGCGAAATAGGTGGAGGGTATCTTATATGGCTCTGGCTGCGTGATGGGGGAAGCTTCTGGGTCGCGATTGTAGGTGGGGCAATTTTGGTGTTATATGGAATAGTTGCTACCCTCCAGCCAGCAAATTTTGGAAGAGTTTATGCTGCTTATGGTGGAGTTTTTATAGTAATGGCTATACTTTGGGGATGGCAGGTTGATAAGGTAATCCCTGATCGTTTTGATATTATCGGGGGAATTATATGTCTTATTGGAATGCTAGTAATAATGTACTGGCCGAGAAATTAAATGGGGATTAAGTATATTCTGATTTAAATCGTTTTAGCAGGTTATTATGCATAATTTTAGAATTAAATTTAATTAGCAATCTATTTTTTTATTATTAACTTTTATAAACGATTATAATTTTTATAAAGATTTAATATATTTTTATTTTACATAAAAAATAAAATCTGTTTTTATTAGTAGTTTGTAATCACTTTTTAAAGATTAAAAGAATAAAATAAACAATAACGTTATCATTATTTAGTAATAAATAATATAATCTTTTCTATTTGAATATAATAGTAAATAATATTATTATCTTCTAAAAAATAATTATATGGCATAAAGGAGGAGATAATTTGGAGAAATCGGCTTTTAGATTTCTAGTTATATTAAATATTTTAGTTATATCTGATTTAAGGCGTATATGTGGAGTATATGATGGAAATAATCTCGATTTTACAATTTTTGCTATAAATTCCACTTAAGTGTATCTGGAAAAAACATAAACGGTGATCAGATGCCTTATCTTGTTTGCGAAAACTGTAATGGTTATTATGTACTTCAGGCTGGAGAATCCCCAGGGGATTTTAGCAAGTGTCAATGTGGAGGATCTTTAAGATATGTTAAAAAACTCCATAAACGATACAATCGAGAAAAATCAGTTAGTAAATTAATTATTTGCCCCGAATGCAGAAAAGAAAATATTAAGACTTCGAAAATATGTGTATTTTGCGGTAAAATATTAAAATCCTCTAAAACATCAAATATTTGCCCTAACTGTGGAAAAGAAAATGTGAAAACTTCAAGAACATGTGTATTTTGCAGTAAGCCCTTAAAATCTAATTATAATAAACATATAAACTTGAATCCTGTTGGTTATGGTGTTTTAGTTTTAATTTTAACTGGTTTATTGTTTTGGATTTTACCTTAGTTTTCCATTAAGACTTGTTTAAATGTAATATTTGTCATAGAAGCATTATGCTTCTCCAGTTAGATAGTTTCAGCGCTGAAAATTGGATATATAGTTTTATCTCTTGTTTGATTTTAATAACCTTACTAAAATAGAGTATAAATAATGTTTTCATTGAATCAATAAATAATTAAATAGGGGACTCACAAGTAGTATATATTATATAGATTTATAAGGAAATAAATAAAAATAAAGCTAGCATTGATATAGACATAATGTATTAAATAACACTCAAACAATGAGCTTTTAGGTAAAGACCATGGACCTTGATGACCTCCTCCTCTATGATGAAACTCTGTTTAAAAATATAGATGCATTTAATCCAGACTATATTCCTGACAATTTTATGTATCGAAAATCGCAAATGGAAGCCCTTGCAATCAGCATAAGGCCTGCATTACGTAGCGGAAGGCCGGTTAATGGGGTCATACTGGGCTCATGCGCAACTGGAAAAACAACAGCCATTAAAAAAATATTTGAAATGGTGGAACGAACATCAGACAAAGTGGTTTGTGTTTATATAAACTGCCAGATACATACAACTCGATTTGGTATATTTTCACAGATTTATCAAAAGATTTTTGGACACACTCCTCCAGAAACAGGGGTCCCATTTTCCAGAATTTATCAAAATATAATGCAGCACCTTTCAAACGAAGGTAAAGCTCTTATCGTCGCATTAGATGATATTAATTATTTATTTTACAGTAAAAATGCCAATAAGATATTTTACGATATTTTAAGGGCTCATGAATCATTTGAAGGGGTAAGAACAGGAGTTTTCGCTATTCTGTCTGATATTGAATTCAGGTTCATGCTTGATAAAAATGTTAATTCTATATTTATTCCTCAGGAAATAATATTTAATCCCTATTTGAAGGATGAGATAAAAGATATCTTAAAAGAGAGGGCTAGAATTGGTTTTTACAGCGAAGTCATTTCAGATGAATTGCTGGATGAAATAACAGAATATACTGTGTCAAATGGCGATTTAAGAGTTGGAATTGACCTTTTAAGGATAAGTGGAAATTTGGCTGAAGCTGATGCATCTAAAACAATAGAAAGAAAACATATTCAAGAGGCACTTAAAAACACTGGTTCTATAAATCTTATGTACACTCTCAAGTCTTTATCAGATGATGAGGGAAAATTACTGGATCTTATACGAACTTCAGATGTGGATTTAACTGCAGGGGAGCTTTACAGTCAATTCAGTAAAAAAACTAAGTCAAGTTATGCTTCATTTAACCGTATTTTAAATAAACTTGAATTTTTAAGACTTATTGATACCAGATTCACTGGAAAAGGAGTAAAAGGTAACTCAAGGATTATAATACTTAGATTTGACACTGAAGAAATCCAAAAATGTATGGGTCAGTTTTAGATATTCCAGTATGCTTGATTTTAAATAATGTGAAATTTGAGACAAAAGATTACAGCTATTTTCATGGATTTCATGTTTTAGATACCTGCAGGCATATTTGAATTGGGATATGAAGCAAATACTGCAACGCTTAAAACGAAAATAAGTATTATCATTGCTATTGTAATGCAGGATACCATGTTTATTCCTTCTAAATTTATGTAACTTCGTTTTTTTCTAAGATCAATTGTGGTATTTCTATTAGTTTTTAACATATTAATCACTTCCTTGTTTAAATCCTCTATTTGCAGTTACTTAAAGGAAGAGATAGAGAGCGCATGAAAAGTAATCAGAATAAGGAGAAATAACTTTACAAAAATATATATCAATGTATTAACATAAATATTAGAGTATATTGTCCATTATTTGATTTTACTTTCACGGAGGGATTTTAATGCCTGAACTTGGTGAAGTTGAGCTTAGAGTTGCAGAAGCATTGCAGCAAGATGTTGGAAAGGGTATTATAAGAATGGATAATGAATTACTCATGGAGATGAACATAGAACCAGGGGATATTGTTGAGATAATCGGTAAAAGGACAACCGGTGCCATAGTCGGCCATGCTTATCCAGCAGATATTGGGCTTGAAATAGTAAGAATGGATGGACTTACCAGATCAAATGCAGGCACATCCATAGGTGAAACAGTAACCATAAGACACGCTAAAATAAGAATTGCTCGAAAAGTTGTCCTTGCCCCTGCAACAAAAGGTTTAAGAATAATGGCATCGGGGGATATCATAAAAAGGAATATAATGGGGAGAGCAGCAGCAAGGGGAGATATTTTGTCATTAATATCTCCAAGAAGAACTAGAGAAACTTTTAGGGAATTCCCTGGTGGTGAAAAAGTTTTTAGAGAATTTTTTGAATCCACAACTCCGTTTTCGCTGGGTGAAATTAAATTTTCAGTTGTATCAACTAATCCTGCAGGTATTGTAAGAATAGATGATGTTACAGAAATAGAAGTTCGGCCTGAGGCCGTGGAAATAGTTGAAAAAAAAGTTCCAGATGTTACATATGATGATGTAGGTGGATTGAAACAGGAGATAGAGAAAGTAAGGGAAATGATAGAACTGCCGCTGCGCCATCCTGAAATATTTGATAGACTTGGAATTGATCCGCCTCGTGGAGTTCTTTTACATGGAGCTCCGGGTACTGGAAAGACTCTCCTTGCTAAGGCAGTTGCAAATGAAAGCGGCTCAAATTTCGTTGCTATAAACGGCCCTGAGGTTATGAGCAAGTATGTGGGGGAAGCCGAGAAAAAAATAAGGGATTTATTTAAAGAGGCTGAAGAAAATGCACCTACGGTAATATTTATAGATGAGATTGATGCCATTGCACCTAAACGGGAAGAAGTTACAGGAGAAGTAGAGCGCAGGGTTGTTGCCCAGATACTTGCATTGATGGATGGATTAAAAGAAAGGGGTAAGGTTATAGTTATAGGTGCAACAAACAGGCCAGATGCACTTGATCAAGCGCTTAGGCGGCCAGGACGATTTGATAGAGAAATAGAGCTTAGAGTTCCTGATAGGGATGGTAGGGGTGAAATACTGCAGATTCACACCAGAGGAATGCCTCTGGAAGATGATGTAGATATGGAAGAAATTGCTGATATAACACATGGTTTTGTTGGTGCAGATCTGGCAGCATTGTGCAGAGAATCTGCGATGAATGCACTTAGGAGAATATTGCCTGAATTAGACCTTGAAGAGCAGACTATTCCTCAAGAAGTCCTTGAAAAATTGTTTGTAACAAATAATGCTTTTATGGAAGCTTTAAAATCAATCAGCCCATCTGCACTTCGTGAGGTCTTTATAGAAGTTCCAGACATCCGCTGGGAAGATATAGGGGGGCTGGAAGAATTAAAAGAAACTCTCAGGGAAGCTGTAGAATGGCCGTTAACTAATTCTGAAGATTTTAAACGGATTGGAATCCAACCATCTAAAGGAATTCTTTTATTTGGACCGCCTGGAACTGGTAAGACCATGCTTTCAAAGGCTGTTGCCACAGAATCAAAGGCCAATTTCATATCAGTTAAAGGTTCAGAGATTTTAAGCAAGTGGTTTGGGGAGTCCGAAAGAAAAATAACGGAAATATTTAAAAAGGCAAAACAAGCATCCCCTTGCATAATATTTTTCGATGAGATAGATGCTATAGCTCCTATGAGAGGATCGGCAGCAGGTGAACCTAGGGTAGTTGAAAGAATGGTAAACACATTGCTCTCTGAAATGGATGGTTTAGAAGATCTAAGGGGTGTTGTAGTAATTGGTGCTACAAACAGGCCGGATTTAATTGATGCTGCGTTATTACGTCCGGGAAGATTTGATGAAGTCGTGCTTGTCCCACCACCCGATGAAAAGGCACGTTTTGAAATATTAAAAGTACATACTAAAGGTATGGCTCTTAACGATGATGTAAATGTTTTAGATCTTTCTAAAAAGACGAAGGGATATTCTGGAGCTGATATAGAAGCTTTATGCAGAAAAGCGGGCGTAATTGCCCTCCATGAAAATATTAAAATAGAAAAAGTTTCAAAAAAACACTTTGAAGCAGCTTTAAGTAAGATTAATCCATCTACAACACCAAGGACCAAAGAGTATTATGAAGAGGTTGCAAGAAGACTTGGAAGGGGATTAGAAGCTAAAAAAGTGAGAGATGAGTTCCCAAGAGAAGTTGCTTAGATTATCCAAAGGTTAATATAACCATATATTCATATTTTTTCTAACACAATTTGAGGTTCAACAGTGAAAAATGATAATCAAAGCAAAAAGTTTGAATTTTTTGAGGTCACAGCGGATGTGGGTTATAAGGCATATGGAAAGACTTTGGATGAAGCATTTGAAAATGCCTCCCTCGCAATGTTTGAAGTAATAACAGATACTTCAAAAATAGAACCTGAAATAGAACGGNNCGGCAAATTGAAGTTGAATCCGAAGATGAATGCGCGCTTTTATACGACTGGCTTTCAGAGTTTCTTGTCTTACTGGATGTTGATTATTTAGTATTTTCTAAATTTGAGGTCAAAATAGAGAGAAAAGAGGAAGGCTTCTCTTTAAAAGGAACAGCATGGGGCGAGGAATTTAATCCTGAAATCCATGAAAGCCGGGCTGAGGTAAAAGCAGTTACATATCATTTGATGGATGTTAAACAGGATAATGGGTTTATGGTGCAGGTTATTCTGGATATATAATGTTAAAAAAAATATTATTTTAGGGAATAATCAAGTCACTTCTTATTAGATAATGTTGGTTTATTTTTAATTATTGGGTATAAAGTTTCTTTATCAGATCCATCACGCCCATACCTTTATCAGTAATTGAATATCTTTTACTGGAATTATCTTTTACTACAAGTCTTGAATCAATGAGCTTGTTTAAATGATAAAGAAGATGCCCGCCTTTAGTATTTGTAAGTAGACTTAATTCTTTAAATGTCATGCTTCCTGTAGATAACGATTTAAGCATTGCAAAACGCATTTCATGAGAAAGAGGGTCAACAATAGAAGAAATTACTATATCGTCAGGGAGTTCCGAAATGAAAATGCTGTCATTTTTTCCCAAAAGAGATTTTTTGTAGCCAGCCAAATTATCAACTGTTTTTTGGAGCTGTTCCTTTTGATTTAGGTATGTATTGTAACATGTTTTACAGGAGGGATTTGTAAAAATTGGATATTGGGTATCACTTTTACTTTCACTATGATCATTGTTTAATGCAGGATCAGAGTAATCAGATGCATTTGCAATACTGCGAAGCCTGTAAAGAAAAAGTTCATGGCATTCTTTACGCCTGTTTTGGGTACATGGGTCCTGTAAGTTATCATTTATATTTTTTGAAGCGTTTTCAAGTAATATGTCCATAAAAAGTCTTTTATACCTTTCTTCAAGCTGCTGGCGAATTGTAGCAATCTTTTCTTCAATTATGAAGTTTTGAAATGTGTGCATTTCAGTAAGGATGGTGTCAATACCTTCTTTATGGTCTATTTTTAGGGTTCGAATATCCTGTTCAAGTTTGGAAATCCGTTCTTCAATCTTGTCCTTTCTCATATATAATCTTAGATATTATTTAGTATAAAAAATTTACCTAAAAGTATAATACATTTTATTTTAATATCTGCATTACATCCTTTTTCTGGAAAAACAATAGTTAAACTGGGAAATGGAATCAATATTGTAGGAGTAGATCAAATGCAAAAAGTATTAGGGATTAGTGGAAGTCCTGTTAAAGATAGTAATACAGATACGTTAGTAAAAACTATATTAGAAGCTACAAACATTGATCATGAGTTTGTTAAACTTTCAGATATAGAAATTGCTCCTTGCAGGGCCTGTAAAAAATGTGCTTATACTAACAGATGTATTTTAAATGATGATTTCAAATGGCTTTCCTCTAAAATAGTAGATGCAGGTGCTATTGTAATAGGAACCCCTGTTATGTATGGAAATGCAAGTGCATTCACCAAGGCTTTTGTGGAAAGATTATGGTCTTTGAGACATGTTAAACTACTTACGCAGGGTAAGGTGGGAGCAACTGCTGTTGTAGGATGGACTCAGACAAAGGAAGTGAGTGAGTGGTTGAATTCTGTTATGATGGCGGGTAATATTGGTTCGGTCGGTAATGTAGTTGGTCATGGGTCTCCTGGATGTTTTACATGTGGTCCTGGTGAAA
The DNA here is from genome assembly GCA_002509665.1 of Methanobacterium sp. UBA8. GTDB lineage: Archaea > Methanobacteriota > Methanobacteria > Methanobacteriales > Methanobacteriaceae > Methanobacterium_D. The sequence goes on along the minus strand of DADN01000201.1, from coordinate 23,544 downwards.
CATGCAGCAATTCTATATGGAACAGCACTAAAAAGTTAGAAAAAATGACTGGGCAGAATTTAGGCATGCAAAAGATATATAATGATTATTTAGAGGAATTACCTGATAACGATCCCTTTGAAAATCCATCTTATAATATATTGAAGTGTATATCTGTTGAAGATCAGCATGAAACCATGGAAAAAGCTAAAGAATTAGGAAGGGGTATAGCTGTCAAACTTAAAAGTGGTGATAATCCAAAAATTAACTAATTTTATTTTCTATTATGTTCTGTAATTAATTTTAATAACTTATTTTATTTTTATGTGTTAAATAATTCAAAATTAGCTCAAATGGAGTCCTTAAAACCAAAACATTTATATACTAAATTACTCTTAGTTATAGAATATTATGTGGTAACAAAATAACCGATGGTTATATTTGTAATATTTTTATTCAAATAAAAAATAATTAAAAGAAATCTATTTTAATTAAAAGGGCATATAAATTCCTTAATTCTATGAAAACTTTTAGTTTAGTTTGATGTAGAAAAATTATGTTTTATTATATCTTCATATGTACATTGCTTTTTTTAAACAAAACATTTAAATATCAAAACTGACTACTGGCAATATTGTAACCATTGGTAACATAGTTACTAGCGGTTACAAATAATGCACTAAGTCATAACATGGAAATGTGAAACGATATAACCAGGATTATATTAATCTCCTAGCGTTATCATTTTTCTAAATTCCGACGAGATCTATGACTTCCTTTAAACAGAAATAAGATGTTGAGTTAAACCATATTTTCCCTCCGATTTGGGAGATCTTATCTGAATAACTTGCCACTATTGGTTTATTTTAACTATTTCTGTTTAAACAACTGCTAAATGGGCGAGAGACTAATATAGTCTCTTATCCTCCTTAAATTTCATTTTAGAATGAAAACAATATATAAGAGGTGTAAGTTTTATGCCAACATATGAAGATAAAATAGACCTATATGGAGTAGATGGAAAGCTTTTAGAAGAAAATGTTCCTTTAGAAGCAGTTAGTCCAATGTACAACCCTACTATTTCTAAGATTGTACAAGAAGTTAAACGTTCTGTAGCTGTCAACTTAGCAGGGATAGAAAAATCACTTGCAAGCGCAGCTTATGGTGGAAAAGCAAACTTTGTTCCTGGAAGGGAATTAAATTTAGCAATAGTTGATAACGTAGACGCAATCACTGAAAAAGTTCAAAAAATAATTCAAATAGACGAAAATGACGATTTTAATCTTAAATTAATTAACAATGGGGATCAGGTTCTTGTTCAGCTACCTTCACAGAGAATGAGTATGGCAGCTGATTACACAGTATCCACATTAGTTACTGGTGGAGCAGTCGTTCAGGCAATCATAGACACTTTTGATGTAGATAAATATGATGCATCTGCAGTTAAAACCGCAGTTTTAGGAAAATACCCACAAACTGTAGATTTCAACGGTGCAAATGTCTCAGCACTTCTCGGACCTCCAGTCATGCTTGAAGGACTCGGATACGGTCTTAGAAACATAATGGCTAACCACGTAGTAGCAATCACTAAGAAAAACACCTTAAACGCAGTTGCTTTATCTTCCATTTTAGAACACACCTCTGCATTTGAAACTGGTGACGCTTTAGGAGCTTTCGAAAGATTCCACTTATTAGGAATGGCATACCAAGGTTTAAATGCTAACAACTTAGTATTTGACTTAGTTAAAGAAAACGGAAAAGGTACTGTCGGAACCGTAGTTGCATCACTCGTAGAAAGAGCTTTAGACGATGGTGTCATTAAAGTAGCAAAAACCATGCCATCAGGATTCAAATTATACGAACCTAACGATTGGGCTCTATGGAACGCTTACGCAGCATCAGGTTTAATAGCATCTGTTATAGTAAACATCGGTGCAGCAAGAGCAGCTCAGGGAGTTCCATCTACATTATTATACTACAACGATATACTCGAATACGAAACTGGCCTTCCTGGCGTCGATTACGGACGTGTAGAAGGGGTCGGTGTAGGAATGAGTTTCTTCTCTCACTCTATATATGGAGGGGGTAGTCCTGGTACTTTCCACGGAAACCACGTAGTAACCAGACACAGTAAAGGATTCACAATACCTTGTGCAGCAGCAGCAATGTGTTTAGATGCTGGTACTCAAATGTTCTCAGTTGAATCCACATCTGGATTAATGGGTACAGTATACGGAGACATAGAATACTTCAAAGAGCCAGTTAAGTACGTTGCAGATGGAGCTAGAGAAGTAAAGGATAAATTATAAGAAAATGATATTTGAGGCGGTAATATGGAAGAAATAAAGGCCGTAGATGTTAAAATATTCCCTTACAGGCGTTTAAAACCCGAAACAACTGAAAAAATACTTAATAGTATTATGGAATATGATGGAATTTTAAGGGTTATGATGAATGGAAATTCCATACCTAAAGTTGTAGGATACGGCCCTGCAAAAGGAACTCAGGTTAATCATGAAGATCGGAAGGTTATTAAAGTTAAAAGCGATTCCGTAGAACTACGTGTATCTGTTGGAGAACTAATATTAACCGTAAAATACGAAAATCTTGATTTATTCCTTGAAAAACTTCAAAATCTGCTGGAAGATACTTTAAGCTTCGGATTCGAAGTTTCAACAGGTATTTTCACTAAAACAAATATTACTGTTTCAGATTACTTAAAAGTAGGTTATGGGATTGATAATAACATTGATCCACGTTTCATTGGAATGGTGGATCCAAAATCAAAGTCCCAAGATACTGTAAAATTGATAGGTGATTAAAAATGGCTTATAAAGCGCAATACTCCCCTGGAGAAACAAAAATTGCTGAAAACCGTAGGAATCACATGGATCCTGATTTTGAACTTAAAAAAATCAGGGAAATTGCTGATGAAGATATAGTTAAAGTGTTAGGTCACAGAAACCCTGGAGAAGGCTACAAAAGCGTTCACCCTCCTCTTGAAGAAATGGACTTCGGAGAAGACATGATGAAAGAGCTTGTAGAACCTATTCCTGGTGCAGCGGCTGGTAACAGAACAAGATACGTTCAATTTACTGATTCAATGTACAACGCACCTGCTCAGCCATATGATAGGGCAAGAACCTACATGTGGAGATTTAGAGGTGTAGATACTGGAACATTATCCGGAAGACAAGTTGTAGAAATGAGAGAATCTGATTTAGAAAAAATGTCCAAAACATTAATTGAAACAGAACTCTTTGACCCTGCAAAAACAGGTATAAGAGGTGCAACTGTTCACGGGCACTCATTAAGATTAGATGAAAACGGATTGATGTTCGACGCTTTACAGAGATATGTCTTCAATGAAGAGACCAATCAAATTGCATATGTAAAAGACCAGGTTGGAAGACCTCTTGACGAGCCTGTAAACGTTGGTGAAGCTTTAGATGAAGAACATCTAAAAGAAATTACCACAATCTACAGAAACGACAACATCAGCATGCGTGATGATAAAGAAGCAATAGACATAGTCGAAACAATCCATGCTGCTAGAACAGATGGTGGATATGGATTAGAAGTTTTTAAAAACGATTTAAGGCGCAAACTAGGTGAATAAAATGGCAGAAGATAAGAAGTTCTTAAAAGCTTTAAAAACTAAATTTGAGGGAGATATAAACGAGACTAGTACACAATACTACAGTTTCGGAGGTTGGGAACAATCCCCTCGTAAAAAAGAATTCAACGAATACGCTGAAAAAGTTGCTGCAGAAAGAGGCGGACTTCCAGGTTACAACCCTGATATTGGGGTACCATTAGGTCAAAGACAGTTAATGTCATACAAAATCTCTGGAACAGACACCTATGTTGAAGGAGACGATTTACACTTTGTAAACAACGCTGCTATTCAGCAATTATCTGACGATATAAAAAGGACAATTATCGTAGGTATGGATACAGCACATGCAGTGCTCGAAAGACGTTTAGGTGTTGAAGTAACTCCTGAAACAATCAACGAGTACATGGAAACAATCAACCACGCACTCCCTGGTGGAGCAGTTGTTCAGGAACACATGGTAGAAGTTCACCCTGGTTTAGTAGGCGACTGTTACGCTAAAATATTCACCGGTGACGACAGTCTCGCTGATGAACTGGATTCCAGATTCATTATAGACATAAACAAAGAGTTCCCAGAAGAACAGGCAGAAATGCTCAAAAAATACGTAGGTTCAAAAACTTACCAGGTAAGCAGACTACCATCAAGCGTCGTTCGAACTTGTGACGGTGGTACTACTTCCCGATGGTCTGCTATGCAGATCGGAATGAGTTTCATTTCAGCATACAAACTCTGTGCTGGTGAAGCAGCAATATCTGAATTCGCATATGCTGCAAAACACGCAGACGTAATTGAAATGGGTAACTTCTTACCAGCAAGAAGGGCAAGAGGACCTAACGAACCTGGTGGAATTTCATTCGGTATTTTAGCTGATATGATCCAGACCTCAAGAGTATCAGATGACCCTGCAGAATCAACTCTCGAAGTTATTGCAGCTGCAGCAGCCATCTACGATCAAATCTGGTTAGGTTCATACATGTCTGGTGG
>DADN01000201.1:17428-18952 GCA_002509665.1 Methanobacterium sp. UBA8 | reverse complement strand
GGTAAAGAATACGTAGAAGACAAATTCGGTATATGTGGAGCTAAAGCAGATGATGCAGTAGTTAAAGACATAGCAACTGAAGTAACTCTCTACGCTATGGAACAATACGAAATTCCAACACTCTTAGAAGACCACTTTGGTGGATCACAGAGAGCATGTGTAGCTGCAGCAGCAGCTGGTGTTTCCACTGCATTTGCTACAGGAAACGCAAACGCTGGAATTAACGGTTGGTATTTAAGCCAGATATTACACAAAGAAGTTCACAGCAGATTAGGTTTCTACGGTTACGACTTACAGGATCAGTGTGGAGCTTCCAACTCACTTTCAATTAGAAGTGACGAAGGTCTCATACACGAACTAAGAGGTCCTAACTACCCTAACTACGCTATGAACGTAGGTCACCAGCCAGAATACGCAGGTATTGCTCAAGCACCTCACGCTGCAAGAGGAGACGCTTTCTGTGTCAGTCCTTTAATAAAAATAGCATTTGCTGATAAAAACCTTACTTTCGACTTCGAAAGCCCAAGGAAATCCATCGCAAAAGGTGCAATGAGAGAATTTATACCAGCTGGAGAAAGGGATTTAATTACTCCTGCAAAATAAGTTAAAGGTTAATGGTGGATTTTTCCACCGCTTCTTTTTTTAAATGTTTATATACTCTTTAAATAGAATGCCTGCTTTTTTTTAAATAATTTGAGATACTTAAACCATATTCTAAATTTTAAAATAATAATTTTAGGTTTAAAACCAAACTTTTATTAATAAATTGGTCTTTTATATATAAACCAGCGGATATTAAATTACTGTCAGTCAGCAGGTGATGGTATGCCCATAAAAAGCAGGAAAGAACGGGAAAAAGAGCAGAGAAGAAAGGACATCATCGATGCAGCCGAAAGATTGTTCTTTGATAAAGGATATGATAACGTTTCTATGAATGATATATCCAAGGTAGTTGAGTTAAGCAAAGCAACACTTTACCTATATTTTGAAAATAAAGAAGAATTATTCTTTGCTATAGTACTTCGCGGAACCAATATATTAAATGCCATGATAAGAGAAGCTGTGGATAACGCAAGCACGGGGATTGAAAAGGTTGCCGCGTTTAGAAAAGCATATTATGGATTTACAAGAGACTATCCTGATTACATTCGTATCTACAACTATTTTCAATCAGAAAGATTTGATATGGAAAACATAGTTAATAGAGAATATGCTGAAGAGCTTAGCAGAGACGCTAGACTTTATTCTATACTTCATAATGCTGATTTTCAGCTTCTACCTCCAGTTAGTGAATATGCCAGAGAAATCATGAATTTACGTAAAGAAAGGTTTGATATTATGCGTAATTCCATAAAGATGGGTATTAAAGATGATACTATTCGACAGGATATAGACCCTGCAGAAGTGGCTATTTTATTATCTGCAATTTCTAAGACCATGTCGGAAATACCTCCAGATCATATAAGAATTTTAGAAGGCATGGGAATCAATAGTGAAAAATATTTTATGGATGTAGAGGACCTT
>DADN01000201.1:0-17419 GCA_002509665.1 Methanobacterium sp. UBA8 | reverse complement strand
GCCATATGATCATGAATAAATAGAATGATGTATTCTTTAAATACATTTTAATTTAATCTTCATCTCATTTAATTGATAATGATGAAACTCTTTATTTTATTTATGTTGCTCTTTTTAATTATTACCTGAATTTTTAATTGATAAAACGTGTATCATGATATTAGATATGATTTTATAGTCAAGTGCAAAAATCTTTATACTATCTACAAATGAAATTGTGAAATATTGAATTTTATCCATTAAAACTATAACCGGGGCTTCCAGAATTTTAGGTTTAATTAATTATGCTCTTGACTATAAATGTCAAAGTATTAGGATAACAAATAACAACATATATCTTGGTGAGAGAATGTCAGTTTCAAATTGGAAGGAAAGGGAAAGAGAGCAAAGGCGTAATGATATATTAGACGCTGCAGAAACCCTTTTCTTCTCAAAAGGATATGATAATGTTTCTATGAATGGTATTGCTAAAGAAGTTGGTTTAGGTAAAGCCACTCTTTATATTTACTTTGATAATAAGGAAGAACTTTTTTATACCGTAGTTTTGCGAGGAGTTACTATTTTGAATTCAATGATCAAAGAAAAGGTTGAAAAAGAGGATACTGGGCTTGAAAAGCTCGTTGCATTCAAAAAGGCTTATAATGAATTTATTAGGGTATATGCTGACTATTTCCAGGCTTATAATTACTTTCAATCTGGTAGATTTGATTTAAGTGATATGCTACACAGTGATTATTCAGAAATAATGAAGCAGAGTATGCTTTATTCTATACATCTTCCATCTACTTTCTTAAATGTCGATGCCAATGAAACTATAAAAGAAATTTTTAAGTTACGTAAGGAAATTTTCTTTACTTTATGTAAATCTGTAGAATCAGGTATAAAGGAAGGTACAATACGATCGGATGTAGATCCTCTAAAAATAGCGGCTATACAGATTCTAATTTGCGAAAATATAGGTAATTTACCCTTTGATTTTAGGATGATACTCAAAGGTCAAGGGGTCAACTATGTGAAATTTACTAAAGACCTTGATGATTTTATAAGCCAGCTTTACATTAAAACTGATGATATAAAAGATCCTGATTAAACTAAGTACTAAACTATTCTTATTAAATACTTATTTTAACTTATTTTATTGTTTATTTAAGAGCTATTAGTGTATTAAATCTTGTTTTTATCTCCACAGTGTGTGAATATCAATTATTTACCTTCTTAAATCTTTATTTTCAAAATCCAAACTTTTATATAGCTTGTTAACTACTGGTTATAGTAACGACCATTGGTCATGAGTAGAACCAATAGTTTTAGAATTTATGGTGTGGAGGGGTTTAAATTAAGAATGTTAAACAAAGCACAAAAAAGCCAGAAAATGATGGGGCACATTTTAAAGGCACATTAATGGGCTTAATTCCAGTGATTATTATGGCATTGATTCTTTTTGTATCATCTGGCCGTTTAGATTGGATAATGGCCTGGTTGCTTTTGGGAATACATATGGTAGGTACTATTTTCATATCTTTGAAAATTAGCTCGGGATTGATAGATGAACGTGTTCAGGAAAAAGATGGAATTAAAAATTGGGACATTGTTTTAGTTCGTATTATGAATATAGTTGGACTCGCAGTTCTGCTTGTTGCAGGATTGGATATGCGCTTTGGATGGTCTGGATCATTTCCACTGTCAATAGAAATAATTGCAATGGTTGTAGTTATATTTGGATATGTTGTTCTTGCATGGGCCGCAATTTCTAATGATTATTTTTCACGTGTAGTTCGTATTCAGGAAGAAAGAGATCACAGTGTTATTACAGATGGTCCTTATCATTATATTCGTCACCCTGGTTATTTTGGGTTAATATTATGTGCTATTGCTCAACCAGTAATGCTTGGATCATTTTGGGCTTTAATTCCGGCGATTTTTACAGTAATCATTCTTTTAGTGCGCACAAATTTGGAAGATAAAACTCTTCGGGATGAACTTGCAGGTTACAAAGATTATATTTTACAGGTACGTTATCGTTTGTTTTTGGGAGTGTGGTAAAATGGTTTTAAAAAATAGTGATAGTTTAGAATCGGATTTAACGGCAAAAATAAGTGTTAAAGGCGATTTATGTAATGCGTGTGGAACTTGCCTGAAGGTATGCCCTTATGATGTTTTAATTCAGGATATAAATGGTCGACCTAAAAATTATAGGGAAGAAAATTGTGTTTCATGTGGGCATTGTGCTGCTGTTTGTCCAGAAGGGGCATTAGTAAATGCAGAATTCCTAGAAAACAGGATTAAACCTATAAACCCATCTATGTATCCTAATTCAGATCAAACCATATATTTGCTGAGATCAAGACGTTCCATAAGGGCATTTGAGAGTAAATCCGTAGAAAAAGAATTAATTGAGTTAATTATAGATGGGGCGAATACGGGACCAAGCCCCCATAATGCCCATAGGGTAGAATATTTAGTTGTACAGGACGGAGAAACACAAAATAATATAATAAAGATGGTTGCTCAATTTTACGGAAGGAGTATCTTTTTGATGAAAAATAAGGATGCACTTGAGAAAATGCCGGAAGAAATTCAAAAAAGGATAAATGCAGCTAGGCCTCAGTTAAAAGACATGGAACGCCAGTTTAGCAGGATAAAAAGTGGTAATGACATACTTCAAAGGGGCACACCTTCTCTTTTAATTTTACATGCCCCTAAAACTCCAAATGATCCTTTTGAACCTAAAATTGATGTTGTAATTGCCCTGCAAAATGCTTCACTGGTATGCAGTAGTCTGGGATTAGGTAGCTGTGAATTAGGTTACATTGAAATTATAGCGTCTAAATTCCCGGAAATAAAAAAGTTGCTTGATATTCCTGAAAATCACGCTATATATGGAATGTTAGCTGTTGGATATCCTGAATATACATTTAAAAATTGGATAGAAAAGGAAAAGCCAGAAATAACATGGATATGATGGGAACAAACTCTGAAGATACTTGCAAAATCGAATGAGGTGAGAAAACATGACTGAAAATAAAGTAAATAGAAAAGGACCAAGTAAAATGGCGGAAGTTGTTGCATTAATCAGGGCTGAAGAGTCAGAAAAGCCTGCAGATGAGCACATATGTTATGACCCGTATGCTGTCCATTTTGTCAGTCCTGAAATGAGGGAGTTTATGGCATGTCATCCTGAAAAATACAAAGCACAACGAGAACAGGTAGAACGCAGCTTACCTGGATATAGTAATTCAATCGTTGCCAGGGTACGATATTTTGATGATATTGTTAAGTTATCTGCCCAGGATGGACTTGAACAGCTGGTTATAATGGGCGCAGGATATGATACAAGGGCTTACAGGATTGAAGAGTTGAAAAATGTTCATGTATTTGAAATAGACCATCCTGACACAATAAAAGTGAAAAAAGATAAAATAAATGAAATATTTGGTTTTTTTCCTGCTCATGTTACTTATGTGCCTGCAGATCTTGAAGTTGAAAAGCTTGAACAACGGTTGGCAGAGAGCGGTTATGACAAAACAAAGAAAACACTGTTTGCAATGGAAGGGCTAATATATTACCTTCCTCCTGAAGCTGTGGATGATTTGTTGTTGTTCATTGTACACAGTTCTAGTAAAGAAAATGCTGTGGTTTTTGATTATGGTCGAGTCAAGCCAGATACTAATACTCATAAAGGAAAAAGCGGTTATGAGTTTGCAAAACAGCGTGGAGAGCCTGTAAAATCAAGCATAAATGAACCAATTGAGAAATTCCTTTCTGAGAGAGGATTTTATAAAATAAAGAACATGGACAGTAAGGACTACAAAAAAGCTTATTTTTATGGGAAGAATGCTGACCGGGAAGTTAATGACATGGCGTCCTTTGTATATGCTGTGGTTGAATGAAAATGAGGTGATATTTTGAAAAAAAACTCAACAGAAAATGAAGAAATTATTGTATTTGCTGGTGGCCAGATATTGACCATGGATCCTGAAGAAAAAGATGCAGAAGTTGTAGTCATTCAAAATGGCCGTATTGTAGATGTGGGTGATAAAGATATATTGAAATCATACGCAGAATTTGAATTAATTAATATCAATGGCAGGACATTAATTCCCGCATTTATCGATGCCCACAATCATTTATCGTGGGGCTGTCTTTTACTTAATGGAATTAATTTGAGAGGTATACTTAAAAAAGAAGATGTACTCCATATGATCACTGATTATGCTAAAGAAAACTCTGGAAATGGATGGATCATTGCTTATCCATGGATGGACATGCAACAGGGTGGAGATGAGTTCACCAAAGAAGATATTGATAATCTAAATCTCGACAGGCCTGTTTTATTGATACACCATAGTTTTCATAAGAGTGTGGCAAATTCTAAAGCTTTGGAGCTTGCAGGTATTGGCGGATCAACACAAGATCCATCCTTTGGGAATATAGTTAAAGATAATGATGGAAATCCAACAGGATTATTGATGGAACATGCTCAATTTTTATTATTTAAAGCAGCTTTGGAATCAAAAACAGAAATAGATACCAAAAGATATGCAGATCTCATTGAAGCACGTGCTAATGAGCTTCTTTCCTTTGGTGTCACATCAATTCATGATCCGGGGGTTACTCCCACAGCAGAAGTCGCATACAAACTTCTACATAATGAAGATAGACTACCTGTTTCTGTGCTTATGATGCCTCATGGTGAAGCTATGCTGGATAATCAAGGTTTTAATTGTACAGATAAACCCGGCACGGGGTTTGGCGATGAATGGCTGCGTGTAGGTCCAGTAAAACTTTTCGCTGATGGCGGTGTACATGGTTTTATGGCATTTGCAGGTGAAATTGGAGACGAAACCCATGAATTTGGTAAAGCAAGGGATGATTTTGAAGATAAATTGATTGAAGCAACTAAATATGGATTCAGGGTATGTGTTCATTCAATAGGAAATGCAGCTACAGAAGCTGTTTTGGGTTCGTTTGAAAATGCAGCTTCTAAAGCTCCAGACGACTTTGAAATGAGGCCGCGTTTGGAGCATTTGTTCCTTATGAGTGATGATCAGATTAAGCGCCTGGCATCAATGGGAGGATGTTCAGCAGTGCAGGCATGTTTCTTAGAAGGTTCACAAGGCCTGAAAGAGATACCTTTTAAAGGTCTAAAATGGTTTGCATTTAGGGATATGATACAAAATGGGGTTATTCTAGCTGGTTCAAGTGACGATCCTGGAGGATTCATGGATGGAAGAGATCCAGTCAAATCTTCAATTATGGGTGCGAATATGAGTGATAACAGTGGAAATGTTTTATTCCCTGACCAGACTTTATCTTTTGACAAATGGCTTGAGATGTACACTGCAGGGGCTGCATATGCCGGCGGACTTGAAAAAGAAAGAGGCATGCTCAAAAAAGGTTTAGTCGCTGATTTGGTTGTTCTTGAAGGAGATTTGGATCCAGAAAATCCTCCTGTTGTGGCTGAAACATGGAAAGCAGGTAGAAGAGTGTATTCAAGGGTATAATGTAATTTATACTCTTTTGGATTTATTTATTGGAGCATTATGAAATTAATATGGATTTGAGTTGAATACATTTAAATTTGCTTAAAAGGTGATATTATGAACGTGTTAGCAATTAATTCGAGCCCAAATAAAGATAAAGGAAATACCGCTTTAATTCTCANNCCATTTTTGGAAGGAATAGGAGAAGGGGGAGCTGAGGTAGAAATTTATTGTACTGATGACCTCAACATCCAGCCATGCAAGGGTGAAGTTAGCTGCTGGATGAAAACTCCAGGTAAATGTATTCTGGACGACGATATGAAATGGCTTGCACCTAAGGCAATCAAGGCAGATATCCTTGTCTTAGCCACACCTGTGTACTGTGATGGGATTAATACGCATATGCAGATGTTTTTAGAAAGATTATTGCCCAGAGCAATGCCATCAATCGAGATGAGGAAAGGCCATACAAGACATCCTCACGGAGAAATAACAGGGGGTAAACTGGCACTTGTATCCAGTTGCGGATTATGGGAACTGGATAACTTCGATTCAATGCTTTCTCATATCAAAGCTTATTGCAGAAACGCTGATCTTGAGTTTGCAGGATCTCTTCTCAGACCTCATGCTTTGTTCCTTAAGCGCATGCTGGAGCAGGGGGCACCTGTAAAAGATGTCATTGAAACGGCCAGAGAATCTGGCCGCAAATTAGTTAAAAAAGGTAAAATTTCCACCAGTATGCAGGATACTATCAGCAGGCCACTTTTATCAAAGGATATGTTCATGCAAATATTTAATCAGGGCATAAAAAGGCTCCAAAACGGTTAGATATAATGAAAGGATTGAATAGTTTTGAAAATTTAAGGAGATGATTGAATGGATATTGAAATTTTCCCACACAGGTATTTGAGCGCTGATACAACTGAAAATTTGTTAAAAGACCTTGATGAAATTGAAGGCGTGAAAAGAATGGTTTTACAGGGACAAAGGCTGCCTCCAGCTGAAAGTGAACATCCTGACCGCAGGATTATAACTCTTAAAGGTCAGGAAATTGATTTACAGGTTAAAACCGGCAGAGTTCTGATGGAAATTCAAGAAGAAGCTGTTATAGATGAAGTAAGGAATGTATGTGAAAATTACCTGCCATTTGGGTTCAATATACACGTAGGAACATATATCCGAAAGCAAAAAACGGTTAGTGATACTCTAAAATATGGGGAAACTTTAGACGAGGTATCTGACGAACTGGTGGGCTTAACTGATCAAAACGCTCAGCTTAGTGAAAGGGTTAGAATACTTAAAAAGAAATAGAATTAACCTTTTTTTTATTTTAAACAGGGATAAAAATGAGTATTGCGGAAATAACTGGAAATATAAATCCTAAAAGAAAAATCATTATGGGGCTGTACTGGATAAACAAAAAAGCTGCAAGTACTGAAGGCTGCGAACCATTCTTAATTGAAAAAATTATTACAGGAACTAATACACACGTATCTGAGGAGAATAAATTCCTTAAATTATCTGATAGTATTTTAGATGATGTTTTATATAATATGGAATGTCAGAGGGAAGTTAAATTTGAAATAAAATTTGGAAAAGAAGATATTGGACTTTCTATCTGTAAAAATGCTTTTTCTATATCTGCAGCCAAAAAGGAGCTTGAAATGGAAATAGCTGAAAAATTGGAATCAGAAGGAAAGAAGATGTATCCTGGTATTTGTTCAAAATTTCCCCAGCGTGTAGGAATTAGAGATTACCATTAACAGCTTGTTATTTGGAATTAATTATCAAGAATTCTTATTTTTTTATATAGGGAGCATAATTAATTAAACTTATAATATTTTAGAAAGTCCAGTGCAATGATTTTAAATTAATTCAATATTTCATAATTCATTTGTAGATAGTATAAAATTTTTGCACCTGACCATATTTTGTATATGTTAAATTGAATGAAACATAAAAACCTTTTTTTAAAAGTTCGATCAAAAATTAAATTGGATGTTATCTAACTTTTTTGTGATGCTAAATATTCTAATAAAATTTTAAATTTAAATAAATCATCGATAGGAGAGTTATCTTATGGAAGTTGAAGGAACTTTAAAAAAAATAAGAGATTGTGTCTGGGAAATCCCGTCAAGTTATAAGAAAGGGATGTTAGTCCCTGGAAGAGTATATTTAAACGATGAAACTGTTAAAGATATAGAAATGGGGGCAATAGATCAGGTCTCAAATGTGGCATGCTTACCAGGTATTAAAAAATTTTCAATTGGACTTCCAGATATTCACTTTGGATATGGATTTCCTATAGGTGGTGTGGCAGCATTCAGCGCACATAATGGAGTTATAAGTCCTGGAGGAGTTGGTTTTGATATTAACTGTGGGGTTCGGCTTATAAAGACAAATTTAACTGAAGATGATGTTAAACCAAAAATCAAAGAGATTGTAGACACCCTTTTTAATAATGTGCCTTCTGGAGTTGGGAGTAAAGGTAAAGTAAGGCTTCAACCTGGCCAAATTGATGACGTGTTAGATCATGGGGCGCAGTGGGCTATTGAAAATGGATATGGTTGGGAGCGAGACCTCGAACATCTTGAGGAAAATGGAAAGATGGAGTCTGCTGACTCAAGTAAAGTCAGTNNGTCAGTGATAAAGCGAAAAAAAGAGGTGTACCTCAATTAGGTTCTCTTGGTTCTGGAAATCACTTTTTAGAAGTCCAAAAAATGGATAAAATTTATGATGAAGTTACTGCAGAGGCTTTTGGAATAGAAGAGGGCATGATTACTGTTTTAATTCACACCGGTTCAAGGGGTTGTGGTCATCAAATATGTTCTGATTACCTTCGAGTTATGGATAGGGCAGCTAAAAGGTACCAGATTAACATTCCAGACAGACAGTTAGCATGTGCACCTATTGGTTCGGAGGAAGCGACCGATTATTTCCAGGCAATGTCGGCTGCAGCTAACTATGCATGGACCAACAGGCAAATGATTGTACACTGGGTTAGAGAATCATTTGAAAAAGTTTTTAAAAGGGATGCTGAAGAAATGGGCATGGAAATAGTCTATGACGTGGCACATAACATTGCAAAAAAAGAAGTCCATAATGTACAGGGAAGAAACATGGAATTATTTGTTCACAGAAAAGGAGCAACACGTGCATTTGGTCCTGGAAGGGAAGAAATACCTGAAGAGTACAGAAAAGTTGGGCAGCCTGTTTTTATACCTGGAACTATGGGTACAGCATCATACGTGCTTGCAGGAACAGAGCTGGCGATGGAAGAAACTTTCGGTTCTTCTGCACACGGTGCAGGACGTAAAATGAGTAGAGCTGGAGCTAAGAAAGAATACCGCGGTGAAGAAGTTCAAAAAGTTCTGGAAAACAGAGGAATTATAATAAGGGCTACTTCAATGCCTGTAGTGGCAGAAGAAGCTCCGGGAGCATACAAAGATGTAGATGCAGTTGTAAAGACATCCCATGATGCTGGAATATCTAAAATGGTTGGAAAAATGGTTCCTCTTGGTGTTGCAAAGGGATAATTCCCTTTTTATTTTTTTATAAATAAAATCATTTAATGTTATTTTTATTATTCATAGGCTAAATAGTCTAAAACAACGTAATTTGCTTTCAGGTTCTCTTTTTATTTTTAATACGATTTTTGTACTACTCATAACTATAAATAATTAATAATTTAATAATATACAATAATAAAAGCAGTAATAAGTTAAATAGTTACTCTTTATATAGAAACTTGAGTCATTTTGGTTAATTATAAAATTTACAGAGGCCAATACATGAATAAAAGGTTAATAGTTATACTCGCAGTTATAATTATAGTTTTAGGAGCATATGGTAGTTATTATACTTATGTAACCACTTATTTGATGCCTAAAGATATTGAGCTTTTAAAGGATGAAATTAAAACCATTAACGAATCGGGGACTTATGATGAGGAAATAGCAAGTCTTGAGAGGCAGGCTGATAGGATTGAAAATTTATCACTGCTTAACAATATTCCTTTAAGCCAGCGGCAAAAACAGGCCAATGATCTGGAAAATGGTCAGGGCATGCAGTCCATAAACAACACGTTAAATGAACTTAAACAGAATATTACTGCTACTAAAGACATGGCTTTAGGATATGATCTGCTTTTAAGGGGAGATGTTGCCTCCAGTTTAAAATCTGCATACAGTGATGAAATAGTGAACACATTAAATAACATGGATCCATTAATGAACAAATTAGCGCAGGATTTAAGGAGGGGAGACAGTAAAGCCGTTGCTGATGATCTCAGAAAATTAGCTGATGCACTGCGAACTTTTAATAAACAGGAACAGATTTCAGCTACCAACCTCCAGGATGCAGTAAACAAATTGGAAGCTAAAAAACAGGGGATATTTTTTTAATTTATTTTTTTTATGTAGTCATTGGGTTAATGGTATAGTAAAATAGAAAGTCGAACCTCTACCTAACTCTGATCTAACCCAAACTCGACCCCCATGACGGTCAATTATCCGTTTAACTATGGCAAGGCCTATTCCTGCCCCCTCATACTTTCCAATTGAGTGTAACCTCTTAAAAATTTCAAATATTTTATCAGTATATTCTGGTTCCATCCCTATGCTGTTGTCGCTAACTGAGAATACATATTCATTATCCTTTTTTTGAGCTGAAACATGTATTCTGGGAGTTTCATCTTTTTTATGGAATTTAATTGAGTTTCCAATTAAATTCTGGAATACTCGTGCAATTTGATCTTTATCTGCATAGATTACTGGAAGCTTATCATATGTTATTTCAGCATTGTTTTCTTTAATATACGACACTAAATCATGTAAAGTGTTATTTAATGCTTCTTCACTATTAAAATTATTGAATTCATTACCATGAGTTCCAACACGCGAATAATCGAGCAGTCCTTGAATCATGCTCTTCATTCTTGCTGCACCGCTTACCATAAACTCAATAAAATCATCCGCATCCGGATCCAGCTGACCTTCATAGCGGTGTTTTAGAAGTCCTGCATAACTGCTCATAGTTCTAAGTGGTTCCTGTAAATCATGGCTTGTAATATAAGCAAACTGCCTTAATTCTTCGTTTGATCGCTTCAAATTTTTTATTAAATTTTCTCGTTCTATTTCTGCTAGTTTACTTTCTGTGATATCGTCTGCTACACCATACATTTTAATAGGATGGCCCTCTTCATCTTTCAAGACTTTTCCCATAGCATGGATATATCTAATTTCACCATTGAGCTGATTGATAATACGATGTTCAATGTTATATTGCTTTGTATCTTCTAAAGCATCATTTAATGCTTTTTTAACGTGGGGGATATCTTCTGGATGAGATATTTTCATTAATTCTTCTGATGGGAGATATTTTTCTTCAACGCCGTGAATTCGTCTCCATTCCTTTGAAAAAATAAATCTATTCTTTTTAATATCCCATTCATAAGCTCCAACCTTTGAAAGCCTGGTTGCTTCCTGGAGAATGGTTTCGCTTCTTTTTAAATTATTTTCTGCTTTTTTACGTTTTGTAACATCGGTACCTATACTCAAAATCCCTTGTAATTCTCCTTTTTTATTAAAAATACCTTTATTTGTCCATGAAACCCAGACTCTTTTTCCATTTTTGGTTATATTTTCATTTTCAACATAGCTATAATTTTCAGGGTCGGATATTATTTTGTTCATGAGTTCTTGAAGGTCTCTACCATTTGATTCAGATTTTGGAACTATTGTGCCCAATATATTTCTTCCTTTAACTTCATCTTCTCTAAAACCAAAAAATGCCTCTGCAAATTCATTGAAGAAACTTATGTTTCCTTTTTTATCGAGTCTGATGATAATACTATTTGCATTTTCCACCAGTTCACGGTACTTCTCTTCATTTTCTTTTAGTTTCTTTAAAGCTTCTTTTTGTTCTGTAATATCTGTATTTACTTCCATAAATCCAATAGGATTATTTAAATTGTCTTTTTGTAAAGACCACCTGCTTAAAACATTAATTTTAGTTCCATCTCGTTTGGTATGAGTTAATTCTCCATCCCATCTACCTCTACTTAAAACTTTATTTTTAATTTCTTCAAGGGGTTTAGGGTACTCGGTCTGAAGTAATTTTTGAAGGATTTTGCCCAGAGCTTCTTTTTTACTCCATCCATAAAGTTCTTCTGCACCTTTATTCCAGAAACTGATTTTATCAGTAATGTCCCTGACAAAAATCGCTTCATGGGTAATATCCAGTAAATCAGCCTGTTCTTTAGCTTTTAACTCGCTTTCTTTTAAAGATTTATATGACTCTTCAAGTTCTGCAGTGCGTTCCTTAACCTGTTCTTCAAGACGATCCCGTGACTGTTTTAATTCATTTTCCAGTTTCTTACGTTCAGTAATGTCAATACCTATTCCAACCTGGCGGCCGTCTGGAATTTGCACGTTTGCCCATGATGATTCAATTTTTGAACCATCTTTAATCGTCATGGTAAGATCTTTCCATCCTGAAAGAGAACGCATAAATTCAGCAGCCTCTAGGCGATAATCTGGATCCGGATACACTATTTCCATAACATCTAAATGTTGAATTTCTTCATTACTCCATCCAGTAATTTCTTCAAATGCATTATTTACCTGCATATGTTCTACTTGAGGATCATATATGGTAATCATTACAGGTATTGTATCAACTATGGCTTGTAGAAGCTCACGTTCATGCCGAAGATCTTTTTCAGCTCTTTTCTGCTGTGTTATGTCATGAACAATAGAATAAAGAAGTTTTTTGCCACCTACAGTTATAGGTCCGCTGTAAGTATCTACATCTCGAATTTCACCGCTTGCTAACTGATGCTTAAATACAAAATGGTTCTTTTTCTCTGCTTTTGCCTTTTGCATTTCATTAAATATCTGTTCATTTGTAAGAATATTTAAATCCGTAATTTTCATTCTAAGTAATTCTTCTTTTTTATAGCCATAAAATGAGCATGCAGCAGGATTAACATCAATAATATTGCCTGTATCTGGATTAATCAGCAGCATAGGGGCATAATTATTTCTAAATAAAGCTTGATATCTATTCTCACTTTCTTTTAAATATTTTTCATGCCTTTTATGCTCGCTTATGTCCACGCTTAATGAAATATAAAGATCATTATAAACGAAGTTTAATACTAAATAATATTTATCTAAAGGAGCAAAATAAGTTTCATAGCGTTTGCTTTTTCCTGTAGAGATAACATCCTTTACTATTTTAAGATAGTGATTTACTACATTTCTATCATATAATTCGCTGATTTTTTTATTTATAACGTTTCTTTTTTGAATATAGTTAAATTCTGATTTAGGATTTATGTATAATACTTGTAAATCTATTATATTTCCATTTTGGTCATGTATTAACTTGTATATAGATAAAGGTTCTTCTATACTGTCAAATATTTGAAAATCAATTTTTAATAGAGGATCTATTTTTTTTGTGTTATTTGACATATATTACCTCAAAATAGAAATTTTGTTATTAATATATTTAATTTCAGTATTATAATTTAAGTGAGATTATTGAATATTTGATCCAGATATTTAAGGAAAATTACTTTTTAATAGTTAATTGTGGGAGATGAATATGTTAAAATTTGAAGGATTAAAGGAATTTGACATAGAAAAATTGGATGAGGGTTCAACTGTTTCAAGAGATTTTCAGTTGATTTTTAGAGATGATATGCTCAATGAGGAAGAAAGTGAAATAGTTGAAAAATCCCTCAAAACTTTCGAAAATCATAGATTTTCGATCTGCAAAATTTCCAATTTTGCAGCTTAGTTTTTGGGCGTCAAAATCAAGATTTTGACAGCTTTAAATAATCATGATTTTCGCATTAAAGATGAAAACGTTAAAATTGATGTTATTTATAATATTGATCTAGATGCTGCAACAACTTCACTCACAATTTACTGCCCATTAATGCATTTAAACCAGATTTCAGAAGAAAAGCTTTCTAATTTTAGTAATAAACGTAAAAATAATTTTGAAGAGTATTATAAGCAGATTAAACCATATTAAATGGATAAAATCCATAATTTCTATATTTTGCAGGATAAGGCATATCTATTTATTATTGTATCCAGAACAATTAACTATCATAGAAAAAGTTGAGAACATGATAGGAATAATTGGCGGCACAGGAATATACGAAATCGTTGAAATGGGAAAAGACGTTGAAACTAAGATTATAGAAACACCTTATGGTGAATCTCCAGAGATCAGCATATTCAAATTACATGGTAAAGATATTGCATTCATGCCGAGACATGCAAAAGGGCATGCAAATCCGCCCCATATGATTAATTACAGGGCAAATATTTATGCAATGAAAAAAATTGGTGTTGAGAGGATAATAGCAACCAATGCTGTTGGATCTCTGGATCTATCTGTCAAACCTGGTGATTTTTTAATACCTCATGATTTTATTGATTTTACAAAAACAAGAGCTTTTACATTTTACGACACTAAAACAGTACATATAGACATTACAGAACCTTACTGTCATGATTTAAGGAATAATTTAATATCCTCAGGCGAAGTTGTTCCAAATGGGGTTTATGTGTGTACAGAAGGTCCAAGGTTTGAAACTGCTGCTGAAATTGCAATGTTTAAACAATTAGGCGGCAGTGTTGTTGGAATGACTGGAATACCTGAAGCTATACTTGCAAGAGAACTTGAAATATGCTATGCAAGTATTTGTATGGTGTCAAATTATGCAGCATCAATATCCCCAACCAAGCTTACGATAGATGAAGTATTTGAGGTAGTGGAAGGGCAAAAAGAGAATTTAGTTAAATTAATTTCTGATGCTATAGCAAAAACTCCGGATAAAAGGGAATGCCCATGCAGCTATGCGCTGTTAGGTGCAAAAATAGATGAAGTGTAATTTGAAGATTGGATAATCTTTATTTTTTTCAATTAATTTTCATATTTATTTTTTTATATAAATAGTTAAATAATGGGCAGTAATGATTAAAATACTTATTAACTAAGCTGTTTATTATGTGCATGCAGAAATTATGAGGTTATATGATGATGCTGGCCAGTATTCAAACAGTATTAAGTCATGAATAATAAGATTTAAATATTTATTGGATGAAACAAATACTATTTATAATTATATTATATTCAAAATTACTGTATTTTATACTAATTTTAATTAATATTACTTGAAGGCGATTTTCATGCTGAATGATTTACAAAAGGAAATTATAAAACTTAAAGAAGAGAAAAATGCAATAATCTTAGCTCACAATTATCAAACGGGAGATATACAGGAAATTGCAGATTTTATGGGAGATTCACTTGAGCTCTGCATAAAAGCATCAGAGATTGAAGGAAAAGACCTCGTAGTATTCTGCGGTGTTGATTTCATGGCCGAAACAGCAGCTATACTTAACCCTGATAAAAAGATAGTAATTCCTGACCCTCAAGCAGAATGTCCAATGGCACACATGCTCCCTGCAGAAGAAGTCAGAAAAGCAAAAAAAAGACATCCGGGGGCAGCAGTAGTTTTATATGTTAACACACTTGCAGAAGCAAAAGCAGAAGCAGACACACTCTGTACATCATCAAACGCCGTTAAAATCGTAAACAGTCTTGATGAGGATACAGTACTATTTGGTCCAGATATGAACCTTGCATGGTATACTTCACAGCAAACTGACAAGGAAATAATTACAATACCTGAAGGTGGGCACTGCTATGTCCATAAGATGTTTACCACAGGGGACATCTTCTTTTCAAGGGAAAAATATCCTGATGCTGATATTTTAGTGCATCCAGAATGTGACCCTGAAATTCAGAAATTTGCTGATTATGTTTTAAGCACAGGGGGCATGCTTAAACATGTTGCAGAGTCTCCAAAGAAAACATTTATAATTGGTACTGAAGTAGATCTTGTAACCCGTTTAAGAAGGGAAAACCCTGATAAAACAATTATTCCTGCTTTATCTGAAGCTATATGTAAAACTATGAAACTCCATACCCTTGAAAAGGTCAAGAATGCCCTTGTAAATGAAGAATTTGTAGTAACTGTTGATGAAGAAATAGCGAATAAGGCAAGGGGCGCAGTCGAAAGGATGATTGAAGTATCTAAGCGTTAAACATCATTTCTTTTTAAATTTTATTTTTATGGATATTACTATATTTTTTTTAATTACTTTTCAAATGTTTACAAAATCTTTGTTGTAACAGCAAAAATCGGAGATTTTTGCATGTTGCCAAAATTTTTAATTTTCACATGCTCTTAGGATAAGCATTTATTATTTAAATCCAATATGGTTATTTGAAACTTAATTCTAAACCAGTGAGATAAAATGCATACAAAAAGAGGAGTGGCAAATCTCCCATTACATGGAGGGCACGCGCCAAGATGGCTGTTTGACAGAATGGTTAAGCTAGCCGGAGGCATAGTAGATGTAATATTATACGAATATGATGCAGATGAGTTTTTAAGGCGAATCTCAGATCCACACTGGTTCCAGGCTTTTTCATGTGTAATTGGATTCGATTGGCACTCCTCAGGTACCACAACTACAACCTGTGGTGCATTAAAACTTGCTATTGACCCTCAAGAACATGGAATTATGATTGCAGGGGGTAAAGGTAAAAATTCAAGGAAAACACCATTAGATATAGAAACAGCATCTGATTTTTTCTCAATATCTTCTAAGAAGCTCGATGAACTTAAATACTCGAGCCGTATTTCTGCAAAAATAGATAATTCCTGCATTCAGGATGGTTATGACCTGTATCACCACTCATTCTTTTTTACAGAAGGGGGAAACTGGGCAGTTGTACAGCAGGGGTTAAACAACGAGAATAGCTATGCCAGAAGATATCACTGGCTTTCGGAATCTATTGATAAAGTTATAGAAGAACCGCACAATGCTATTTGTTGTGACGAATTCAAATCAGATGCTTTAAACATGACCTCAGATCAAAGCGGTGATGCGAGAGATATAAGCGTGGATATAATATGTGATAACCCTGATCATTTAAAACCCTATTTTAGAAAAAAATCTCAGACGCTGCTTACAGACTTTTTTGACATGCCAGCACGTTCAGATAAGTCTAAAAATTATAAAGAAATGAAAATGCCCAGACACCATCCAGTACTTGACATGGATATTAGTGATCGGGAATTTGAAGTCTTAAAAAAGGCATACGAGCTGCAGCCTCAAAATTATGAAGAGCTAATCACCCTTGAAGGGGTAGGACCCAAAAAAATAAGGGCATTGGCTTTGATTTCTGATCTGGTCTATGGATCAGAGCCCAGCTGGAGAGATCCTGTAAAATACAGTTTCACCCACGGTGGAAAAGATGGTTTTCCATATCCTGTTGACAGGGAAGTTTATGACCACTCTATTTATACTTTAAAAGATGCTTTAGATGAAGCTAAACTTGATAAAAAAGACAAGTACAATGCAATTAAAAGGTTGGAATCTTTTATTAAATGTTAAATTTGTTGATTTTTAGTTAAACAACACCTAAAATTGAACTTAATTTCTAAGAATGTTCTTTTAAAAGAATATTTTTAATTATTATCTGCAAAATAAAAGTAAAAAGCCAGGGCAGACAAGTTTAATTGAGGTTTTAAACATTGATTGGAATAATAGTGCCCTGACTCATAAAATGTTATCTTGATCTAGATATTTAAACTTTTAGTTCTATAGTTTCACATTGCTTTTAAAAGATTTGGGGAGCAATTTCAAGCTTAAATAAAGATTTATGTAGGGATTATAGAATAAATTAACTGTTTCTGAATTAAAAGAAGAAACAATCTCAGAACTACTTAAATGTATCTGAATAACTGGTAAATCTATACAAACTTTTCTAAATAAATACTAAAAAGATTTATAGGATATTATATTCACTTAAATGTTTTTTAATCATATAATGTGAAT
>DADN01000192.1:3343-5077 GCA_002509665.1 Methanobacterium sp. UBA8 | reverse complement strand
GAAACAGCAGTGCCACTGGGTATTATAATAATCGAAATAATATCAAACAGCCTGAAATATGCTTTCCCCAATGATATGGCTGGAGAAATAGCAGTTAATCTCACAGATAATAATGGAAAATTTGAATTGATCATCAGTGATAATGGAGTTGGCATACCNNNNGTGAATCAGATAGATGGCACAATAGAACTCGATAAAACGGAAGGAACAAAATATATCATAAATTTCAACGAATTAAAATACAGGAAAAGGTTTTAGAATTAACAAATCAAACCATGAGGGTAATGCATCTAGCTTTATGCATACGATTTCAATAACCATACTATGTGGTGTTCCTGTTTGCCAGTTTTGACATAATAATCGTTTAAGTACTTAATAATTGAAAATTCAGAAAGTATGCCACTCTTTACTCCACTCAGCCATGGGGCGAGTTACTTTATGTAATTGCCTACCCTTTTCCGTTAGAGAATATTCCACTTTAATGGGTGAATCATCAATGATATTTTTTTCAATTATTCCATAATTAACCATATTTTTTAATTTAGAGGATAAGGTCCTTGAACTGATCTTGGGCAAAGCTTTTGCTATTTTGTTATATCTTAAAGGACCATTAGCCATTACCAGTTCTCTAATAATTAGCAGAGTCCATTTATTCCCGATCAACAGTATTGTTTTCTCCACCGGACATTCTATCTCTTCAAAACCATCCGGATATTTTAATTCACTCATTTTATCACGTTAGATTATCTTTAAACTAGGTTATAATATCAACTTTACTAATTGATACTTGCTTTACCCTTGGATACAAGTCTTATATATACTTTACATTATACAGTTACTTTAACTATTAATGGAGGATACACAGTTATGAAGGAAGTAGTGAAATTTTTATGTGAAAATCCAGTAACCTACGTTGCAACCATTGGTTTGGATGGTAAACCAAGAGTCCGACCATTCCAATTTATGCTTGAAAATGGCGGAAAACTCTATTTCTGTACCAACAATCAGAAAGATGTTTATAAACAGATCCAGAAATTCCCCTATATTGAAATCACGACTTCAAGCCCTGATTTTAGATGGATAAGGCTCAGTGGTAAAGTTGTATTTTCTGAGGATATGGGAATTAAAAAGGCAATAATTGACAATAGCCAACTGGTAAAGTCGCTTTATCAAACTGCAGATAATCCTATATTCAAGATATTCTATCTTGAGGATGCAAAAGCAACAATTGCCGATTTTTCAGGTGAACCTCCTAAAGAGTTCTCACTCTGATCAGGTTTTTTAGATCTTTTTTTTTTAACTACAATGCTTTTGTATTTGAAATCTAATAATGTTTTTAATCAAAAGATTCGCCTATTCTCCAATATCAACCATTAAATACGTCTTTATCCTTAAGCAGTATCGCAGAGGCCTATTATTTTGTCTTTGCAGTTTTTCCTGATCTCATCCTGGGAAAAATTCAGGGAACTTTTCGCATTAATAACTTTTCACGATTATTAACTCCCTTAAATAGAATATTGACCATTACTTTATATAATAGTTAGTTAGATAAAACTAATAAGTTCAATATGTGAAGGAGAAGCATAGTATGGGAAATAGTAGCGATTGGAACCCTGAACTCTATTTGAAGTTCAATGAAGAACGAACTCAACCTGCAAAAGATCTCGCAGTACGAATAAATATTGAAAATCCTGGAAAAATAATGGATGTGGGTTGCGGGCCTGGAAACAGTAC
>DADN01000192.1:0-3329 GCA_002509665.1 Methanobacterium sp. UBA8 | reverse complement strand
GATATCAAATGGAGAATTGAAGATGCCACTAAAATGGAAACTGAAGAAAAATATGATATCATATTCTCAAATGCTACCATCCAGTGGATCCCGGACCAGGAAAAATTAATATCAGACCTGGTTGGAATGCTGGAAAATGGCGGTGCTCTGGCAGTGCAGGTTCCAATGTACCATAANNATGGAAAGAACTAACCAGCGGGGCCAGTGATGCTTTTACATTTCACTCAAGTGATTACTACTACAGTATCTTATCAGATGAAGTCAAATCCATCAACATGTGGGAGACCTCCTACTTCCATATAATGCAGTCTCACCAGAATATTGTTGAAATGCTTAAAAGCACAGGAATGAGAAAGTTTCTGGACATGCTGGATACCAGAGAAGAAAAGCTTGAGTTTGAAAAAGATGTTTTAAAGGAAATTACCAGGGTATACTCATCTCAAAATGATGGAAATGTACTGTTTCCATTNNTAAAATGATCAATTAAACTCCAATTAGTTAAATACTGAATTATAAATTGATCAAAAAAATACCCTTAGAACTCACCATTGAGTCTTATAACTCTTTTTTCATCTTAGAAACAACATCAAATTACATTTTATTCGGTCTTTGTAGTTCCTGAAACTCATCAAGAGAATATTACTGATGCACTTTTCACATTTAAGTACTCAGGTAACTTTTCTTAACTTGTCTGGATGGCAAGGAAGTATGCCTCCCGAGCCCTGTCCTTAAATCTTATAACCTGTCATATGTTCCATTATTTCTTGCCATCCGGCTGTTAAGAATTTACGCATCATATGATTGGTGGCTTGTTGAAATCATCCTCCTTCTAATCTCAATTAAGGAATTGTTCAAGCCCCAGTACGATTGTTGAGTGCCTGGCTGTCGGGTGTACCTTATTTCGTCTTTTTGTGTCTTTTATGGCTCTTTTCTTTGAGTATTTAATTGAAAAGTGTGTTTAACTGTGTTGGTGGAACTAAATTATTTGCTAAAAGTTATTTACTAAAAGAATTACATAATTATAAAGATTGTAGTGTGTAGGTGGATAAAGATAATGTCTCTTGTAGCTAGAAGCGAACTGGAAAAAGAAAAGCGAAGAAGAGATATATTAAATGCAGCTGAAAAGCTATTCTTCTCTAAAGGTTATGAGAATGTTTCTTTGAAGGATATATCTAAAGAAGTGAAGTTTAGTAGATCTACAATTTATCTATATTTTGAGAACAAGGAAGAATTATTTTTTGCTATTGTTCTTCGTGGAATTCGAATCCGGAATAAAATGATCAAAGAAGAAGTTAAGAAAGTAAAAACTGGTTTTAAAAAACTTGCAGCATTGAGAAATGCATATTACGAATTTGCAAAAGAATATTCTGATTATCTGCAAGCATACAATTATTTACTGTCTGGAAGGTTTGATCTAGCTAATATTGAACCTGCAGAATATAAAATAGAAGCCTTTGCCAACAGTAAGCTCTATGATGAGTATAAAAAGAGATTTGAAGAATTGTATATAAAAAAGTTAGAGCATAGTAATGGTAATGTTACTCCTGGTATTCTGACACCAAAATTTACAGTAAGTGAATATTTAAATGAAATTACCCTTTTACGGCATGAAATGCTGTATATATTTTGTAGCTCAATAAAACAGGGAAAAAAAGACGGCACAATAAAACCTGATGTGAATTCTGTTGAAATAACTGTTTTATTGACATTGATCACAACTAACATTGATAATATGCCCAACGACCTTAAAGATTTACTGATAATTCAAGGAATCAATCACAATAAATTTTTAGTAGATCTCAATGATTTTATTTATAGTATAATAGGCACTAAGCAAAAATAATAGCAAACAGATAAATAATCAATGCTTATTACACATGAATTATTTTTTTAAGCCATTATATAATTTAAAACATTTTAATAACTGATTCAATTCTTTTTAAATTTGTTTCATGTTATTTTTAGTATTTTAAACATTTTTTTATTTAACCAAATACTTTAAATAGTCAATGTCACAATGTCATTAATAACACAGTGTTATTAATAACACGATGTCATTAAGGGAGTTGAAAATTATGGTAGAAAGTGAGTATAAGCAAGATGAAACCAAAATTTATGCAGATAGGAAAGGGCCAGCTAAAATGGCTGAAGGGATTGCAATGCTTAGGGCTTACGAATCATCTAAACCTGAAGATGAACGTATCTGTTATGATCCATATGCTATCCATTTTATAAATCCTAAAATATTGGAATACGCTGCTAAACATCGGAATGAGGCAAATACAACGGTCGAAAATAACTCTGGTTCAATTGTAGCTAGAGTTAGGTATTTTGATGATTTTGTAAAAAAATTGATTGAAAATGGGCTTGAACAGTTGGTTATATTTGGGGCAGGATATGATACTCGAGCTTATAGAATCGAAGAACTGAAAGAAAAAGTTAAAGTATTTGAATTGGATCACCCAGGTACTCAGAGTTTTAAAATGGAGAAAATCAAGGAAATCTTTGGTTCTATCCAGGAGCATATTGTATTTGTGCCTGTTGATTTTGAAAAGGAAACATTCAGTGAAAAACTATTTTCTAAAGGATATAATCGATCATTGAAGACTCTTTTCATTATGGAAGGGCTACTTATGTATATTACCCCTAATTCAGTTGCTGAAACACTTTCTTTTATTGCAGAGAATTCTGGCAAAGGCAGTGCAGTGATTTTTGATTATTTCCCTGAATCTGTAGTTGATGGAACCAATAAACTGAAGATTGCACAAGATATCAGAAACTTTGCAATACAACAAGGAGAACCACTCCAATTCGGAATCAAAGATGGTGAGTTTGAAGAATTCCTAAATACTTTTGGATTCTCAAATATACAAAATGTAACCAGTGAAGATTATAAAAAAGCATACTTTCATGGTAAAAACGAAAACAGGAATGTTTGTGAACTTTTATACTTCGCACATGCAACAATCGAATAAATAAAATATTAATAATAAAATATTGAAATTTTTTATTTAAAGATAATGAGTAAATAATTGGTAGGTTGTAAGCATGCCAATCATGCTCTACTTATTTTTTCTTTCCAAGTGTTCGAATGTCAGAGCGGTTGTCTTCACCAGTTATTGTTTCTGTGTTTGTAATATAAAAACTTATTTTAAGATAATTTTTTGTTTTAAAAAAGGTTTAGGGCACTTAATGCCTTTGCATCCTCAATCCAAATATCCATTAAGTTAAATAATCCAGTTATCATATTAATAAAAAAAAATCCCTAATCTACCTAAATTAACTATATTTGTAAATGGAGGTTTCTCCTTTGAACCCTGAACAAATTG
>DADN01000104.1 GCA_002509665.1 Methanobacterium sp. UBA8 | reverse complement strand
AAGATGTTTAAATTTGTCCAGATTAGCTCAAAAATAACTAAAACAATGATTTTTATGTTAAAAGATATGAATGCACTTGAAAATTTAAATAAGAATGAATTTATGTTAATCTTGAAAAAAGAAGCATCAAACATAGGCATAATAAATATAATGAAAGCCTCTATTTTCTTAAATGAAGATGCTAAATATATACAAGGAAGTTATAGAGAAGAATACCTTAAATCATACACAGAAGCATTCATTAAGCGACTTAAAGTTCTTAAAGAGGATGAAGAAGAATATAATGAACAAGTGGATTGTGAAAATCTTAAAGAAGCAGTAGATCTTTTAAATGAACAAGAAGCTCAAGTAAATGCTGGTGAAGGATTTGACCCTGATTTTTTCAAGATATATAAAATAATGTCACTCTATACTACTTTTATTTTAGAAGAGCCTGTTCATCCCCCTGGAACTCCATTTCCTGGAGCTTTTAAGGTTAAATATGAAAATGGAGTTTATCTGTGCCCTGTAAAGGAAAATCAAAAGGATAATCCTGGTGCAGTCTGTGGATTCTGCATTGCAGAGCAGGATGAATCTCTATTATAATGTAGTTATTAGATTAAATTTTTAAATAATAAGGTGAATTTTTATGAAAAGTAAAATACTCAAAGAACTTCTAAATTCAGGCGAAACCCTCATTGTACCAGATGCATACGACCCAATAAGTGCAAAATTAATTGAAAATGCAGGATTTAAGGCTGTTCAATGTTCAGGATACAGTTTTTCAATTTCTGCAGGTTACCGGCGTGAAATTGATGTTACTCTTGATGAAAACATAGAATTAACACGTAGAATCGCAGGATCAGTAGATATTCCAGTTATGGCAGATGCTGAAGATGGCTTTGGTGGACCTGAAGTAGTTATAGACACAGTTGAAAGATATATTGAAGCTGGAGTCGCTGGACTTAATATTGAGGATCAAATTCCTGACGGGAAAAGTAAACTGTCTATTATAGACGCAGACTTGATGGTTCAAAAAATTACGGTGGCCAGAGAAACAGCGGAAATAGAAGATTATCATGATTTCGTAATAAATGGTAGAACCGATGCTTTAAAATCAAGTGATAACCGATCTGAAGGATTAGAAATTGCAATAGATCGCGCTAATCAATATCTGGAAGCTGGAGCGGATCTTGCATTTGTAACATATGCAGCAACACTGGACGAGGTTAAACAGATTACAAAGGAAGTTAAAGGTCCAGTTAGTATCGCTGCAGGACAGCGTTATAACATTGATAATTTTACCATCAATGATTTAAGGAAACTGGGAGTGGCAAGAGTTAGTCTACCTACATTACTCATATTATCCAGCCTTCAGGCAATTAATAACTCACTGAAATATCTTAATGAGGATAATCTTATAGAAATGGATGAAAAAGAGTTATTATATCCATATGATAATTTAAAAAATATTTTATAAATCCAGAATTTGTATACAACTAATATTTTTTTATAATTTTTAATGTACTCTGGACTGTTGCAGTAGTTAATATTTTATAATATTCATCTAATCTATCAAAATAAGCTAAATCACATACTCACAGCTTCTACATTATCTTTTATCCTATTCATTACTCATAAAATAACGCGGATTAAGTAAATTTATTGATTTATCCAGATTATTCTTTAATTTTATTTTAATGACTATAGACTTAAAAATAAACAGAATTTAATAATTCCGATATAAATCAGTTAATATACTAATCACGTCAGTTAAGGAAATTTAAATCTAAAGTTATCTATTAAATCTATATTTTAATGCTTAATAATTACATTAGATTTGGGTGTAATCTGTAATAATTTGGGAAAAACTCGGGAATAATTACTTAAATACTATTTACTAAATAGAATACGTGAGATACAACAGTTAGGGAATTAAAAACCATTAACTAAGTAAAAAAATTCAAAGAGTGTAAAAATATAAAGAAATCCGCCTCCTAACTAACTCAAGGGGATCTCTAACACTCTCATCCCCATTTATTTTCAAACAATGTGGAAATATAATAAAATAAAATTTAGAGGTGCAATCATGGTAGATATAAATAACTGGACCGTAACGTGTAAAAAATGCGGAACAACTTATAACATCCCTAAAAAAGGTTTAATAACGATATTAAGTTTAGAAAAGATTAAATTCAAAAAAAAGCATAAGTGCCCTGCATGCGGTTATTCTAGCTTCATAGCCAATTTAAAACATTATATTGGATATAATTCTTATACACCTTCTTATTGAATATCAGAGATCTGTTAGACTGGACATATCTGGTGATATTTATGTTAGAATATGTAAAAACTATCAAAGAGGATCCCTATAAATTAGGTTTNNCCTTATAAATTAGGTTTCGTTGATGAAAACTCCCCAAAGGAATGGGAACCAATTATCAACCATAAATTGTTAGAATATAAAGAATCTGCTTATGTTGACTCTATAATTAAAATAGACAACATTATAGTGATTCTTGAATTAAATCCTCAAGAAGATGAACTAGATAGTCCGGAATATATTAAAGAAGAAAGAAAATTATTTGAAAATTATTATAAGCGCATATTAGAAGATATATCAAGTTCAGAATTTTACGATTTATATATCAAATAATAAATTTTGTTTTTTATATACTTGTTTTGCACCCGTAATTAATTCTAAAATTCTGCANNTACTTACTTAAAAAAAATTATTTACTCAATTTTAGAAATAAATTTAAATTATTATTATTCTTTTAATCCCTTTTTAAGAAATGATTTTATCCCCTTTTCAGAGGGATTAAAAGGAATCCGCCAAAAAATCTCTCAAAAATCAACAGGATTCTTGGAGCTTTCGAGACTCTCGAAATCTCCAATTTCGGAGCGCGAAACAGAGATTCGCAAGCTTTGTCTCGGAGCCACGAAACTTCGTTTTGTA
>DADN01000278.1 GCA_002509665.1 Methanobacterium sp. UBA8 | reverse complement strand
CTGATGGCTTAAAAACACTTCCTGTAATATTAGGAAAAGAAAATACAACTAAATTACTGCATTTTATTAATGTGGTTGCATTTTTCCCACTAATTTTGGGAATATACCTTAACATAGTTAATATTGCGGCTGCTTTTCTACTACCATTTGTCTTTTACGGTTATTTTTATATTAGTAAGGCAAATTCAGCATCAAGTAATGAATTAGAAAAAGCGGCTCACACATTGGCTGATTTAGAATTTGTATTATGGCCTATTGTTCTTATAATGGCTAAATTTTTAATAGTATAACTTGAGCGGTGCATCTCAGGAAAATTTTATTATCAATTCTTTTAATTTTATTTTCCTGAATCTAAACTATTTGACATGTGGATCCTGAATACAGGCAGTAAGGGTGCTATAACAATACAGGAGCAGCAGTCCAGCAATAACTGTTCTACTACTAATTCAACTGTAGTAAGTGCATTGNNCCTATCGGCATGCCAAAAAACAGAATTTTCACTAAACTATATAATATTAGCAGTATTAATAGTTCTTGGAGGTATTGGAGCAGCTAAAATGAATTAAAACATTTATTTTTAATATTTTTTATTTGCTTGAATTATTTAATGTAATACATTTAAAAGGAAAAGTTTATATAATTAAAATGTTACTTTTTAATTGTAACTCAAGAATTTTTGTAAGTTATATATTTAGAGTTGGAGGTAAAAAAGTGAACAAAAACGTATATTTGATGTTAAGTGTTTTGTTTATGGTTTTTGTAGGTTTTCAATTTGCAGAACCAGCAGCAGCTGCAAATGTTGTAGATCAAGGCTCAAAATATGCTTGGAACGGTCAAGACGGTTATATTAAAGTAACCTGGAAAACTTATCAGTACAACAATGATTTCTTAAAAACATATGTTGCAAAATACCTTAGAGATGAAGACACTAAAAAATATGAATTTGGGTACGATGAAGCATTTGTTTTCGCAAAAGTAACAAAAACATCACTTAAAATCACAGATATAGCTGATTGGGTGGTTGATTTTGATCAGGACCCTGTTCAGTTAAGATACTGCAAAACAAAGTTAACTGGTGCACAGTACTACTGGAGGGTATTTAGACCTCAAACCTTATTGAAGGCTAATATCTAAAAATGAGTTTTAAAGCTGTAAAGAGGTAAAAATATGAATAAAAATATATTCCTGATGTTAAGTGTTTTATTTATGGTTTTTGTAGGTTTTCAATTTGCAGAACCAGCAGCAGCAGTAAAAGTTGTAGATCACGGCACAAGATATGTAGGGCCTACTGACCATTATCAAATAGTGTGGAAAACCTATCAATACAACAACAACTTCTTAAAAGTAGTTTCTACAATTTATTACAAAAATCCTAACACTAAAAAATATGAATTAAACTTTAATTCAGTTACAACACTTAAAAAAATAACAAAGACTACTCTTAAATATGAAGAGACCCGTAAACAGTTTGTAAATCCAGTTGATTTACATTATACCAAAACAAAATTAACTGCAGCGCAATACTACTGGAGAATATACAAAAAATACTGGTAAACTCCATTAATTTCTTTTTATTTTCAAATCTGATAGCAAAATGCTGAAAATATTAAGTTTTTCTAGCTTTAATTTAAGGAAGTGTTTTTAAGCCATCAGACTTGTCATTATCTATATCCTTCAAATCAAAGAAGATAACATTAATCATAGTTCTCAGGAATATCAAGAGGAAAACTATTATAAATGATAGGTTCATGCCTATAGAATAATATAATAATGGGAAGAATGCTCCTACCATTGCCCATATTGATGCTGTAAATACATTTTTAAATGCAGGGATTTTTTTTGTTAGATCCTTAAGCACTACATTATACAGTATTCCTCCTGCCATTATAGCCACTATAAACGCAATCATGCTATAATTTGCATAAAGAACCAGCAGGGAAATTAAAAGTAAAAAATAAAAACCAAATATAAATGGATAATTATCAGCTTTTTTCTTTAAAAAAATAGCTCTTTCAGAACTATTTTTAATATCTTTATCAATGTCCTTATAATAATCATAGCTGTAGATCATTAAAGGTAGTAAATAAGATATTAAAAGAATAGGAAGAGCAATTTTGATATTTAAAATTATAGATGTTGATACAATTAAGCAGGGACTACCCAATGGAGCGAAATAGCCTCCGTAAAATATTTCATTTTTCAAAGATTTTAAAGATTTAAATTCGATATTTTTATAGTTCATATTCAAATACATATATTTCCTCCAGATTTTGATACAATTTTAAACTTATTTTGATGATCAATAGGTATTGACTTATTATTATCTGTTTATTTAAGCAAAATAAACAAATATGTAACAGTAATACAATTTTTAGGTTTAAATAATAAATATTGTCTAAAAATAAACTTTTTTATGGATATATAAGTTAAAACAGAGCCACATATCAAACTATACTTAAATAATATAAAAAACAAAGTTTAAAAAAGTTTAAATCGGAGAAAAATATCAAATGAATATATTTGCCTTAATTTCACTGGTAGCTTTTATGGTATGCTTTTTTCTTGGCAATTTCATTTACCATAAAAATCCAAAGAGTCAATTAAATATAATAATTGCATTGACCGCTATAGTTGTAGGATTTCTTGCTTTTGTAGAATTTGAATATAGACAGGCCGAAACATTTCAAATAGCATTTTTTTGGATAAAAATCAGCACATTATGGCCTATAGTACCCTCTTTATTGTTGCATATCTCTTTAATATTTACAAAATCAAAGTATTTAAAAAATAAATTAAGTTATGCGTTGATTTATCTTCCTTCAATTATAATAATTACACTATCCTTAACTACAGACCTGCTCTTAAACAGCATTTTAAAAGAATACTGGGGATGGACATATGCTTTTCCTGCAGATATGACATTATATAACATCATGTCTTTATGGACTATATTTACCGTTGTTTTAGCAGGATTAATATGCTTTAAATACTATTTAAAATCCAGGGATTTAAAGAAAAAACAGGCAAAATACATTTTGGCAGGTCTTTACATACCCCTGTTTATAAGTCTATGTAGTGATGCTGTTTTACCCAGTTTATCATTAAGAGTGCCTGAAATGACCATGACTACAATGACGATAGGAATATGTCTTTTCAGTTATGGAATTTGGAAATATAAATTTCCATCCCTTACCCCTGCAGTAGCTGCAGATAGCATTGTGTCTACAATGTCAAATTTTTTCTTCTTACTTGATGAAAATATGGACATAATCAGTATTAATCAGGCTACAAAAGACCTTTTAGGATTTGATTCTGAATTAATTGGTAAACCAATTCATACTGTTTTTGCAGAAGATCAGAAATATTTATTTAAAGAAAATCCATTTAGCAGCGAAAAATCAATAACTAATGTTGAAACTATGTTTATAGATAAAAATGCTCAATTAATTCCAGTACTTTTGTCTTTATCATTAATTGAAAGTGACAATTCTCAAAGGTTGGGGATAGTTTGTATAGGTAATGATATCACTGAGATTAAAATAGCAGAAAATAAAATTAAAGCGTCACTTGAGGAAAAAGGACTGCTACTTCAAGAGATTCATCACAGAGTCAAAAATAATTTACAGATCATAAGTAGTTTGCTCAGTCTTCAGTCTAAATATGTAAAAGATAAAGAAGATCTTGAACTTTTTAGAGAAAGCCAAAGCAGAGTCAGATCAATGGCATTTATTCATGAACAGCTTTATCAATCATCAGATTTTACAAACATTGAATTTGGGATATATGTTAAAAATTTAATAAATTATCTGTCATATTCTTATTCCGTAGATCCGTTATATATAAACTTTAAGTTAGATATTGATGATGTTTCACTGGACATCAATACAGCGATTCCATGCGGTTTAATTATCAATGAACTTGTAACTAATTCGTTAAAATATGCTTTTCCAGCAGATACTCGAGGTAAATCATCTGATACAATCTTCAATGAGATATTCATATATTTGCATTCTTATAAAGAGGATAAGTTCATTTTAATTATAAGCGATAATGGTATTGGATTGCCAGAAAGCACTGATTTTAAGAATAGTAACACTTTAGGTTTATTGCTAGTAAATAGTCTTGTAGATCAAATAGATGGTTCTATAGAGCTTGATAGAACTAATGGAACTAGATTTAAGCTAATTTTCAATAAATTAGGTTATAAAAATTAATATCACTATTAAGACTTTTATTCAAATAAAAGTACATATAATAAGTTTTAAAGGTTTATAAATCTATTTTAATTATTATAGCTAAAAAATAGGCTTATCCTCTTAATTTAATCATTTAATAGTATTCTTTAGCTTTTATAGATAAAAATATAAGTTAAAAGTTATATAACTTAAACAAATAGATTTAAATATATTTAGAATTTTCTAAACTTTCGTTTTAGAGGTGTGAAAAATGAGGGCAGATGCAGTTAAAATTAAAGATAATGTATATTGGGTAGGAGTTTTTGACTGGGATTTAAGAAGTTACCATGGATATACATTGAATGGGACAACATATAACGCTTATTTAGTATTTGGAGAAAATAAAACGGTATTAATTGATAACACATATCCTGGAACGGCTTCTCAGATGTGGGGTAGAATTGAAGATGCCTGCACTAAAGAAGGAAAAGATTTTAAAATAGACATTATAATTCAAAACCATGTTGAAAAAGACCACAGCGGGGCCCTGTCAGATGTACATAAAAAATTCCCAGACGCGCCAATATACTGCACACAAAAGGCATTAGAAGGACTTAAGAAGCATTATTCACTTGAAAATGCTAATTTTAACGTTGTCAAAACTGGAGATGAACTTGATCTTGGAAATAAAAAATTAGCATTCCTTGAAGCTCCACTTCTCCACTGGCCAGACAGCATGTTTACACTGCTTGTTGATGATGGTATACTGTTTTCAAACGATGCATTTGGACAGCATTTAGGTTTTAGACAAAAATTAGATACTGAAATTCCAGAGTTTATACTGATGGATGCTGCTCAAAAATTTTATGCTAATTTACTCACGCCGTTATCCCCTTTGATACTCAGGAAATTTAAAGAAGTTGAAGATCTGGCACTGCTTGATAAAATTGAAATAATCGCCCCATCACATGGCCAGATATGGACAGATCCAATGAAAATCATTGAAGCATACAGTAACTGGGCTACAGGTAAATGCAAAAACAAAGTAACCATTGTATATGACACAATGCACGGCTCAACACAAAAAATGGCCCATGCACTTGCAGAAGGGATTATGAGTGAAGAAGTTGACGTATTCATGTATTTCTTGCATGAAGATGAGCGGAGCGAAATTGTAAAAGATATTTTAGACAGTAAAGCCGTATTATTTGGAATTCCAACTATATTCAACAAACCTTACCCTAGTATTGGTGACTTAATGTATTATCTTGAAGGTTTAAGGTTTGATAGAACCGGGTTTAAAAAATTAGCTCTTATATTCGGTTCTCATGGATGGGCCGGCGGTGGAGTCCGAAAAATAGCAGATGAACTTGAAAAATCAGGTTTTGAAGTATTTGATAAACTGGAAGTAAATTACGTTCCGGGCAAAGAAGAACTGGATAAATGCTACGAACTGGGTAAAAATCTGGCCGTTGAACTTAAAAACAGGTAGATAATTCAAAACCTAGAAATATTTAATTTATTAACTGAAAATTTATTTTTTCTAATTTTTTATTTTTTTTTATATGGTTTTTAAAATGCATTCTGTGCATAATCCTGAGTATTTATGTACTTATATTGCTTGTATATATTTCATCCGATTTTTGAAAGAATAAATGATACAATAAACCCTAAAACTGTAATTAAACCTGCAAGGTCATGAGTTTCTGAAAAAGCTTCAGGAATCATGGTATCTACAAGCATTGCCAGAATTCCACCTGCTGCAAGTGCAAGGGTTAAAGATGTTACACTGGAGGGAAGCTGACTGAATACAGCATAGCCTACTAGAGATGCTAAACCGCTGATAAGTGTAATGAAAATCCACATACCAAATATTGAGCCTGGATTCCATCCTGCATTCTTAATACCTGTTGTACTTGATAAACCTTCGGGTATATTGGATATGAATATTGCAACAACCGTTGCAATACTTACTGCACCCCCAGTAATAATAGTAATCCCTATTGCGATTGATTCAGGGATGCCGTCTATTACAGAACCCACAACAATAGCTAAACTGTTATCTTCAGACATACCATTTGATTGGACCTGTTTACCTGAACGTTTACGGTGTTTAGCCCCTTTACGTGCAAGATAAATATTTATAACTGTAAAAATCAAGGCGCCTAGAAGAAAGCCTGTAACCATATTGGGGAATCCTCCAAGGGAAAATGACTCTTCCATTAACTCAAGAGAGATTGCCGAGAGTAAAACACCTGCACCAAAAGCCATTATGGATGCTACAATACGTTGGGGAATGTTAAAAAAGTATGCAAACAGTGCTCCAATTAAAAGAGCTGATCCTGCTATTAAACCCCATAGTCCTGCCATAATCCATTCAGGTATCATTGTAAAGACTTCCAAAAATGTATTTTGTCTTCTTTTCTTTAAATTATATGATTTTAAATATTATCTAAAGCTATCAATCCTGCTAAAAAGCAGTAAATGTAATCAACAAATATATGGTACTATCACATTGTTGTTGACTTATAGTTTTAATAGGTTAATATACCTTTCATTAAACTAAAATTAAGGTGATACAGTGTTAATTAAATCGTTAAGCTTTTTCATCA
>DADN01000076.1 GCA_002509665.1 Methanobacterium sp. UBA8 | reverse complement strand
TTTCACCACTTTTTTTCCAATATAATTTAATATTCTTAACATATTACCCTGAAAATTTGGATATAATAACAACTATGCTGGCATCAATCAGTTATATTAATTATTATTTTGGTATACTTGCTGTAGCATTTGGGGTTATGCTTTTTATAATCTATTTTAAAAATTTATGGGATAATATCTCAAAAAGGGACAGTTTTGCCCTTTTCTTGGTATTGTCTATTATAATGATCCTGATTTTATTTATTAAAGCATCATATGAAACTGCTTATCTCATTCCTGCAATTCCATTTTTACTCATATTAATAAGTAAAATAAGTAAAAGAAATCTTTTTATAGTTCTTTGTTTTTTATTAATACTGAATTCATTCGTATCTTTTGGATCATTAGAGGGGTCTAGTCTAGTTAGTGAAGGATTAATAGTAAATGATATTACACTTAGAACTGATGCAATAAATACTACTCAAATGGTATTAAACAGCGATATAGAAAATTCTGTAGTAATTACTTGGGAATATCTCCCTATGCTGTGTTACTTATATGAAAAATCAGATGAGGATCCTAAAGTAAGTGGAATGGTTGGTTGTAATAACTTTGAAATTGGAGAACACTGGAATTTTGAAAAAAATGTTGAATACATTTATTTAGCTGCTCCTGATAAAATAGTAGATCTACATAAAAAAAATTATAAGGTATATTATATTGGAAATGGCACTTTATCAATGACAGAAAATATATATAACTGCAATTTAGACAGTTATAACTGTTCAAATATATTATATTTAATTAATTATGCTTAACACAGTTTAAATCATTAAATTTCTTTAAATCTAGAGTTTTTTTTAAATTGATCTAATAACTCTAAATTATCTAAAATAAATCTTTTCATTCATTCTTGGAATCATAGCAGTTAAAACACACTGCTCTGTATTTTCAGTCCTGTCAAGCATCCCTTTTGAAAGATGACTAACTGCCCCAGTTTTTTGTCCAAGGTTAGTTACACCAGTTACTTCATCCATAACATCTCCAACTTCTTTGCCATTTAAAACTTCTTTAATGACAGAAAGAGGATATTCAAACCCGGAACTTACTCCTAATGTTATTTTATCTCCATCAAAAACAGCGCACCACTGTAAATCGATGTAACCAGTTAAAGAATTTGGTGTTTCCATTAGTCCGGATTCTATTCCAACACTAATATCAAATTCGTCAGAATATGCATTTTTAGCTCTGTTAATGGCGCCTTCAATGGTTTGATCTATACCAAATGGTTGATCTGGCACTCCTGAATCTGCATTAATAGATATAACTTCAATTTCGCCGTAGATTTTATCCAGGACATTTTTTGTAGCGTTGACCTTTACAGGATTTCTGGATCCGACTGCAACTTTCATATTATCGACCTTTAAAATAGTAAATGGGATGTAAAATATTATTCAAGAACTTTACCATCTCTATCTATTTCGCCTTTTCTTATTCTGGTTGAAGAAATTGGTTTTCCATCTTCTGCAAGTACCCAACCGATGACAAAAATTTTAAGGGGTTTTATTCCTTTTTTCTCTCTTATTTCATTGATTTTATCTGCAACAGGTTCTGTTTCCCTACTAACGACTATTGCATCCATTTGAGGGTCGTCAATAGTTGGGCCGTAAGATTCTTCCTATCTTTTGAGGGTATATCTTGAATTGAATTTCTGTAAAAATTGCTCTAATTCAGACATCCTTTTTGAACAGGGTTCAATGTTACCTTTTCTCCCTCCAAATTCGTTGGATGTAACCCCTACCATTATATAATTGCCAATCTCAAATGCTTTGTTGAGTAATTTCTCATGGCCCCTGTGAAAATGATCAAACGTGCCCCCTACGGCTACTCTTTCGTATTTCATTCATTTTACCTTTTTATTTTGTATATGGATTAAATAAGAAGTATTTTTTTATCCAGATGAATTTATATTAAAATCTAGTTGAAGAAATTCCAAAACTTAATGTTTTTGAGATTTCGCAATCACAAAAAATGAATTTTTTTTGAGATTGTTAGATATTGTTATTATGCTTTAAGTTAAATTATAAATTATGCTGATGGAACAGAACGTGGTAATAAAGAATCCAAGAAAAGTGGACTTAAGATTTGCGTCGTGTTACCCTAATTTATATAAGGCTGCGATGTCCTCACTTGGTTTTCATATTATATATGACTTCCTAAATTCTAGAGAAGATGTTTACTGTGAAAGGGTAGTCTATCCATATGTTGAAAGTTTAGAATCAAATACTAAACTTGCTGATTTTGATATTGTCAGCTTTTCACTTCAATACGAACAGGATTACTTCAATGTACTTAAAATGCTGGATAATGCCGGAATTGAGGTCCGTAAAGAAAATAGAACTAAAGATGATCCTTTTATAATTGCGGGTGGGCCGTGTGCAAGTTCAAACCCACTTCCCATGAGCAAATTTATTGATCTTTTTATTATAGGGGAAGCAGAGGTCATTTTAGATGAAGTATTGGATCTTTATATGGAACTTGATGATCCAAGAAAAGAAATCGATGCTTTCTTAGATATAAAAGGAGTTTATGTACCTGATAATCCTGTAAAAATGGCTATTGTGGAAAATATGGATGATGCATGCCATCCAGTAAGGCAAATTGTTTCTCAAACCGATGATAAAAAATTTATACCTGCATTTGGAAATGCATTTCTCCTTGGAGTATCAAGGGGGTGTACAAGGGGCTGTAGATTTTGCATGGCCGGCTGTCTTTATAGGCCAAGGAGGGAGACATCTCTTAAAAAGCTTTTTAAAATAGCTGAGAAAGGTAAGAAAGCTACAGGGTTTGATAAAGTAGCACTTATAGGTGCAGATGTTTCGGGGTATTCTAAATTAGAAGAACTTTTTGAAGGGCTGCTTGAGAGGGGATTTAAAATTACAAGTCCCTCCATGAGGATAGAATCACTCACTGATAATTTAATAGATATTTTACAGAGAAGCGGACTTAAGACCATAACAATAGCTCCGGAGTCTACATGGGGGCTTCGAAAAGTTTTAAATAAACCTATACTTGATCAGGCGATTTATAATGTTATAAAAAGGGCATTTAAAAGGAATATGAATGTTAAACTCTACTTTTTAACGGGTTTACCTACTGAAACTATGGAAGATGTACATGAAATGGTTGAGTTTATAAAAGATATACGTAAAATGAGTAAAAGGAAAAATGCAGTTAGAATAAGCGTAAATCCATTTATTCCAAAACCACACACTCCATTTCAATGGGAAAGCTTCAATTTCCATGATTTGAGTACAAAATTCGATTATTTAAATGAAAATCTTAAAAATGTCTCTTTAAAGGTTGAAGATTTAAAAGGAGCTTTTATACAGCATATATTGTCGGTAGGCGATGTAAATATGGGAGATATGATTGAAAAAACATATAACAAAAAGCTAAAATTTAAAGATTGGGAGAATATAAATATTAAATTGAATTTAGAAGATGAATTGCCGTGGCAAAATATAAATGCCGGCGTTAACCCTGAATTTTTAAAACAAGAATATCAAAAAGCATTAAATAAGAATATAACTCCATGGTGTGAAGCTTTTGGATGTTATGGCTGTGGGTCCTGCTCTAAATAATGCTTGTTTTAATAATATGATTTAAATAAAAATCAAACACATAATTCTGTTTTTTATATTTCTAAATTATTCTGAACTGATTTTAAATAAAAAAGTGGTTGATTATATCATAATTTATAAAAAAATTTATACATTAACAAATACTGATAATAATTAACAACCTACCTCTTGATAATTGGTACATAGAGGTGTTATAATTAAACAAAAAGAAACAATCGCGATTTTATTAGTCCTTTGTACTGCAGTATTGGTTGGTGCAAGTGGAATACATATAGCTGAAACATNNTTT
Source organism: Methanobacterium sp. UBA8 (assembly GCA_002509665.1). Lineage (GTDB taxonomy): Archaea > Methanobacteriota > Methanobacteria > Methanobacteriales > Methanobacteriaceae > Methanobacterium_D. Next base: position 906 of record DADN01000076.1, on the reverse strand, counting down.
AACCAGTTATCCGTCTGTTCAAGCAGCCCAATCAACATCAACAGTTAAGATGAGCGTTATTATCAGAGGAACTGGTGGAACCGTTACAAATAATTATTATATAAAAAAGAACATTCTTAAAAGTCAATTGACCAGTCAAATAGTAGCTTTATCAAAAAAAGGTACTCCAATAATTAGGATTGGTAATGGAAGCGGTCCAAAAGTAATGATCGTTGCAGGTGTTCATGGAAATGAGCTGCCAAGCCAAATAGCNNGCCGCTTTAAAACTTGCAAATTACCTAAAAAGCAGGTCAATTAAGGGAACAGTTTATATAGTGCCATTTGTTGTTCCATCCAGTACAGCTAAAGATGTCCGCTACTGGAAAGGCAAAAACCTGAATAGAGTGACTAATGCTGCAGGGACACCTACTAACCAGATATTGAATTTAGCTAAACGGCTTAATGTCAGCGTACTTGGAGATTTCCATTCTACTAAACCTGGCGGCGATCCTGGTAAAATGTCTGTTTTTTCTTCAAAACATCCTACATACAAAAGTTATATTATTGCTAAATACATTAGCAAGAGGACAGGATCAGCAATGATTACATATAATTTGTCTGGTGTAGAATATTGCGGAGCACTGGAAGATACTACTAATCTGGCAGGAATTCCGGCAGTGACATGTGAAGTAGTGTCTCCTCACGGCACTGTGAAATCAGGAAGCGTTACAAAGTCCTACAATCAAATGATAGCTCTTTTAAAATACAAACAAATAATTTAATTTATTTTTAATTTTTGTAGCGTTGAAAAACCAAAGATTTTGCAGGTTGAAGAAACATTTCATGTTCGAAAATCTATGATTTTCGACACATCAAAATCAAAGATTTTGATAGTGTTTCTGAACCGCAAAATTAAAAATATAGAAA
>DADN01000090.1:5331-5618 GCA_002509665.1 Methanobacterium sp. UBA8 | reverse complement strand
AATATTACTTTAAATTCAAAGGCATAACTCAATTTACCATCATTATTAGCCATATTAGCTATTGCTATTAGAGATATAGGGAAGATTATTAAGCAATATAACATATAAACAAAAAAATTCGTTGCATACCCCTGCAAAAACCATGTTGCATACCCCTGTAAATATATTAGTCCTATTGTGCCCATTATATTGATAATAAAGTCAGGTTGGTATGAATAAAAATTAAATAAAGATGAGTTTAATATTGTTAAAGGTAAAGTTACAGGTATTGAATATATAAAGCTTAC
>DADN01000090.1:3608-5310 GCA_002509665.1 Methanobacterium sp. UBA8 | reverse complement strand
GAATAATTTTGAAAAAATATCCAGTAATAAAACAATTAATTAATAAAGCAACAACTAAAAGCGGATAAATAAATCCGTTCCGTAAATTAATTGGAAACATATCATGAGGAATTGTATAAATTACAACTATCAATACCAAAATAAGAATTTTCTTCCAATCCAAAAAAGGATACTTAATAGAATCTATCACAATTTCTTTAATATTCATTATAATCAACATCTTTTAAAGTGGAATATATGTTAAATGATTTTTTGTATATATAAAAAACTAACTAAATTAGATGCAACTATAAGTGAAGGGCGGTTGCGTCTTGTAAGTTTTTATTGAACATTCCATTAAATGAGCCATAAAGTGCTAATTAATTCTAAAATTCCTCCTGAAAAAAGTAGGATTCCACCCCATTTCATTACTTCTTTTTTTGGGTGATCTTTTCCAGTTGTATGTAGGATGTAAACACCACCTAATATAAAAAAAATCCCTGCAAGGATTCTAATATAAATTAACAAGTCCATTAATACCATTCCATGATTTTTTTATCATTATATTGTTTTTTTTGTAAGAGTTTAAGGATCCTCTCTCACCAGCTGCACTCCCAAGGGAAGGGTTAATTTAGAAGAGCTTTTTTGCAGCACCCAAGTATTGGTGAATAAGGATCCTGTAATCCATTATTTAAAAAATAAATTATTCCAATTAAATCTTAGTTGGATGTGGTTTTAAAAACTGGTTCAAGGAGTTTGTTGGTTTGGTTTTCACCTAAAGTTTGGTTTAGTCGGTTTTTTAATTGAGGATTAGAGTTTACTAAGCTAATTATGGAATTTTGATCTGCAGTCATCTCATCTGTGAGTCTATTTGTTTCATTGGTCATAGCACTGATAGTTCCTATAGCACCAAAAATTCCACTAGCCTGAATATCCTCATATAATTTCAAGTACATTTCCTCTATGCTTCTTAAATCTTTATATTGTTTTAAACGCAATTGGGCATATTCTTTAGTGGCATTATCTGGAGCAATATTAACCATGTCTTGTGTTTGGTTAATTGTTAAATCTGTAAGGTTAATAGCCTGTTTAACGTTTCCAATGTTGGTTTCATAAGATTTGGTGGTAAAATTGGTTTCGTTTAATATCTTTCCTGTTTGAAAGAGCGTACCATTTTCCCCTTCAGTTTTTAGTAATAGATCATTATAGGTATTTGATTGATATACTCCGTATCCGTAATATCCTCCAACAACTGCAACAATTGCTATTATAACTATTATTCCTGCTAGTATTCCTTTATTCATTATTTCCCTCCCCATTTGTACTATTAAAAAAATTATCTAAAGAATGTTTATTTTTACATACTATAAATATTACTCTTACTTACTAACTGCATCCTCACGATTTTTCATATTTTTTAAAAAAGAGTGTAATATTAATTATTTCCATTTTTAAGTTATATTCAATGATTTGGAAATGATGTTAGCGGTGTTTGAAATTCTTTTACCGTTTGATTCGGGTCCATAAACTCCAATAGCGTATACTGTGTCATTGATTTTAAATGACATCAAATAGTTTATTGAAGGTTTCCCCTTAACAACAACGGTTATTACAATTGTTTCTAAAATAATGCCATTAGGATTAGTAACTGTTGATTTAGACAGTATTTTGCAGTCTGATCTATTTTGGCTTGTTAAAATAGCATCATCTCTTAATTTTGAAG
>DADN01000090.1:2641-3476 GCA_002509665.1 Methanobacterium sp. UBA8 | reverse complement strand
ATATTAGCACTATTAATCCTATCTTCAATAATATTTTGTTTTTCAAATTAAACATTCCAATTATTGGTTAATGGTAAGAGTTGTAGGGTTTAGAGTGGGAACTAATCAAAAATTTAGCATGAAAAAATAGGATATGGCACTTAAAAATTGACAGATTGCGGCTATAATTAATAAAACCCCGGCTAATGTACCATATTTGTACGCTGATGATTTTGTTCTTTGGTTATGTAAAGCTAGAATGCCTCCAATTAGGAAACCTATACCTGCAATGATATTAATGTAAAATAAGGTCATGTGATCATCCTTTTTTATTGTTGAATTTGATGTATTATTCTTTTCTTTAAAGAAATTTTGATTCACTAAGCATTTAGCCTTCTAACAGCTAATATCAACACTTAATTTAGATTAAATTTTTTATTTACAGTTACTTCCCATTTCTTTGGATGTTTGTCTTCTTTTTTTATTATGTTAAATATTGAGAATTTCTTGTTGTATCAATACAAAAATAATTAATTAAAAAGAATTAAATTATTATTCTGAAATGATNNTGGTAGTAATTGATGATTTTTCCTATTAATTTTATGGCTTCCTCGTCTGTTAAGTTTTTGGCAATTGGTTGTCCGATCATGGGTTTCATGCCTGCAGTTCCACCTGCATACAGATTCCATCCTTTCCTATAGCCTATGAGTCCAATGTCCTTTACTTTAGATTCTGCACATGAATTGGGACATCCGGATACTCCAATTTTTATCTTATTGGGCATTTCCATGCCCTGGAACTTTTCATCAATTGCAATTCCCATCTTTACAGAATCCTGCTCTGCTCTTTTGCAGTG
>DADN01000090.1:2495-2625 GCA_002509665.1 Methanobacterium sp. UBA8 | reverse complement strand
TTCATGTCCAGATCTTCCCATATCCTATCAATATCCTCAAATTTAATTCCAATAATGGCTATGCGCTGGTTGGAAGTTACCTTAAGAGTTTTGGCATTATATTTTTCGGCAATACTGGCTATCTTTATTA
>DADN01000090.1:0-2475 GCA_002509665.1 Methanobacterium sp. UBA8 | reverse complement strand
CAGCACCCTTTTCTGGAATATTTCCCAACATTTTACCCTCCTTCCTTATCCATTTTTTAATGAGAATTACACTTTAAAGAAATTGACTTCTACTATTTATTTATCTTCTGTTTGTAGTTAAAATATAACCAGTTAATTATTCTCATTTAATATGGAAAAATCCATTGCAAAACCAGTAAATCCAGGGTATACTCAAGTATAATCAGTTTTTAATCTTTATTTGTCATTAAATTAAATTGTCAAATTAGAATTCTTCATAAATTAAAAAATAGAGGAAGGGGGAATTATTCATTTTTTTCCGGGAATCTGCTTGAGTATGTCCATTTTCTTGATATATCCCTATTTTTTGACATTACGTCAAAGTTAGGCGTTACTTCAAAGTTTAACTACTCCTGTTGCATTTTAAGTCTTTCCAGTGCCTGTTTAATGTCCTCGATTATGTCATCTGGATCTTCTATACCCACACTGAAACGGAAAAATCCATGGTGAAACTCTTCAGGATATAAATACTGTCGTTCATCATCTTCACCAATGAAAACTATTAAGCTTTCATCGTGTCCCAGAGACACTGCGGATGTAATTAAACGTAGATTACTGACAAAACGGTTATGTGTGTCATGATCTGCCTTGAGACCGAAGGAAAGAACACCACCAAAACCGGGAGACATCTGGGAAGCAGCTACTTCATGGTTTTCATGGGATTTAAGTCCAGGATAAGAAACAAAACTTACTGCAGGATTACTTTCCAAAAATTCAGCAACTTTCTGAGCATTTTCATTGTGCTGCCTCATTCGCAGAGGTAAAGTTACAGATCCTCTCATAATTAACCATGCATTGAATGGGCTTATGGTACCACCAAGGTTAACCTGTGATTGCTGGCGGATAATATCTAAATATTCTTTTTTACCGGTGATTGAGCCACCCATGGAATCACCATGACCATTTATATATTTGGTAAGGCTTTCAATTGAAAAATCTGCCCCTAACTCTAAAGGACGTTGATTAAATGGAGAAGCCAGGGTGTTATCAACAGAAAGCAGGGCACCATGCTCATGTGCAATTTCAGCAATTGCACTTATGTCTGTAATGGAAATTGTTGGATTTCCCGGAGTTTCAATGTGTATTAATCTTGTATTGGGACGAATTGCAGATTTTACTGCATCTATATCGGAAGTATCAACAATGGTTGTCTCCACGTGGAATTTATTGTTTAATAATTCATTCAGTAAACGATAGGTGGCAATGTAGGTGACACTTGAGAAAATTACATGATCACCACTTTCCAGGAGTGCAAAGAAAAGTCCTGAAAGTGCAGCCACACCACTGGCCAGTACCACACAATCTTCACCATTTTCCAGGGATCTGATCCTCTCCTGCAGGTATTGCTGGTTAGATCCACCGTTCCTGGTGTATAGATTGGAATCTGCACTGCTCCAGTTTAAATTACTGGGATCATATGGTAATTTATAACTATTTCCCATAGTTATAGGGCGTTTAATTGCCTTTGTCTCTTTATCAATATCATTCCCAACATGAACGGCTCTGGTTTGAAATTTGAGTTCTTTTTTATATTCTTCTTCCATATTTATCATCTATAATTAATTTTTCATTTTTTTAACATTTTTGAACTAATCATTTTTGAATCAATATTATTAGTGTTGTTTTAAATTAATATAACAATTGTTATAAATTCTATTTATTATTTGAACTGCTTGTATTGGTGCAAACATCTAAATTTTAATTAGACCAATCCAGTCATCATGGTATAAAAGTGAGCAACATATTTTTTAACAATTTTAATCTAATAGAGATGTGCATTTTATGACTGAATTGAAGATGTGATTATTGATTGGATCGAATTAATTTAAACTGGAATAAAATTCACAAAAATATGGAGGGCAAACCATAATGATTCCAAAGTGTATGAGCACTCAGCACCCAGATAATGTGAATTCCCCTTTCTTTTCATCTTCCAATGAAATAGGTGGCGAAGATGAAATAGCCGAGGCATACTATGTTTTTTCCCANNTGTGACGAGCAGATGTGGGATTGTGAGGGGAAGGAAGTTGACAACTACGTTGTTAAAAAATTGTTAAGCCGTTACGGGGAGTTCTTCAACCAGAAAAAGTTAGGAGAAGATTTACGCCTCACACTGAGGGTTCCCAACCCCACTGTGGAAAAAGCAGAAGCTAAAATCCTCTTAGAAACCCTGGAAAGTATACCTAGGTCATTTGATGTGGCTAAATTATTTTACGGAGAGGACATAGCACCTGTTTTTGAGATAATTTTACCCATGACTGGATCTGCTCGATGCATTGACCGTATATACAGATATTACTCTGACTTTGTAATTGGAAAACAGAACAAATCATTTAAAGATGATGATATTACCATAGCAGAGTGGATTGGTGAATTCAAGCCCACAAAGATAAATGCCATCCCTCTTTTTGAAGACAGGGAGGGTATGTTAAATGC
>DADN01000107.1:862-4096 GCA_002509665.1 Methanobacterium sp. UBA8 | reverse complement strand
TCAGCGAGTTTATCTATAAGACATTTTTCCAATGCTGCTTCACTTTGCGTTGCCATTTTCCCATTATCCCATATTTGATGTAATATGATTAAGTAGAAGAGTATTTAAATTTAATTTTCATTGAATTATTGTTAAGATTACTTATTGAATAATTTTATAGATTAAAATACTATTTTTAGCCTACAGGACCTTGATTTTTATAATAAAAAATAACATAAATTAGCATGATTCCAAAAATATTATCAATTTTTTATATGTTTCAAAAATAGAGTGATCTTGAACTTCGTTATAGAANNAATACCCAAACTTCGTTATAGAATTGTTTAACGAAGTAAAAAAAATGAATTTCACTTCATCTACAACAAAAATAATTTCCGCATTAACTCCGTCCTATCCTTGTAATTAGTTCCTATCTAACTTTCGTTAGATAGTTCATAATTATTTATTTAAAGTTACAGCCTTTAACTGTGGATCTAATTTTGAACTATCCTGCAGCCGTTTTATGTATAGTCGCGCCCAGATATACGCAAATATACTTCCAAAAAGGTTTTCCATAATAATTCCCCACCATACTCCACTTTGCCCCCAACCAAGAAGGATTGAGAAAGTGTAGGCAAACACGCTGACAAAAGCCAGCTCCCGGAGTACGGTTAAAATAAGGGATGTTGTTCCTTTACCAACTCCCTGGAATACTGAACTGGACATAGCTCCTAATGGTAGGAATATGAAAAATAGGCACATTACCTGGATGAATGAAGCAATTGTGGGTGATAAATATGCACTTGTGGAACTGTAAGTGAATAACATGGCAATATAATCTGCAAATACATATAATAAAATACTGGTTACTGCCACTACAAGAAGTCCGATCTTCAAAGAGTATTTATAGGTCATAGAGAGAGTTCCATATTTTTTAGCTCCATATGAAGCACCAACAACTGTAACCAGTGCAGTTCCTATACCTATTATTGGTGCCATGGCAAACATCACTACCCTCCAACCAGTAGTATAAACTGCAACTGCATCTGTTCCTGCAACCATGACCAGGATGGCATTAAGAACAATTGAAAGAATGGATATCACGAGGAATTCAACACTTGCTGGTAGTCCCACTCCTAAAATATTTTTAGTGATGGTCTTATCTGGCATGAAATCCTTAAATGAGAAAGAAATATAGGTGTTCCTCTTTACAAATAGCCAGTATACCAAAATAACAGCTACTAATGCTGTGGATATAAATGTACCCCATGCTGCCCCTGAAATTCCCCAACCTGCAACATAAATGAGTATGGGGTCGAGGACCATGTTCACAACTGAGGATAATACCATTGCATACATCGCTCTTTTGACATCACCCTCTGCACGAAGTATGCCATAAGCTGCACCTACAAATAGCATTAAGATGGTTCCCAGAATGATAACCTGTGCATACTGGATTGCAAGATCTAATGTACTTCCTGCACCAAAAAGGACGAGTATTGGTTCAAGAAATACCAGCAGAACTACAGTCATGATAAGTGAAATACCCATTGTAAGAACTAGTGTATGCATAGCAGCATTATTTGCAGATTTTTTATTATTTGCACCAATATAACGTGATATCGCAGAAGCTGCACCCGCTCCTAAACCATTATTTAACCCCACCAGTATCAAGTATAAAGGGGTTACAAATCCAACTGCTGCTAATGCATCTCCGCCAAGACCAGCAACCCAAATTGCGTTAACGATATTGTAAAGTGACATTAAGATCATTGAAATGATCATGGGCCCTGAAAGTTTAACCAGGGCTTTTTTAGGGTCACCAAGAATTGTAATGACTCCTTCTGTCTTATCATAATCCCTAGAATCATTTGGAGTTGATTTATTCCTTTGCATTTATACATCTCTTGTAAATTTAAAATTTTCCAATTTTAATCTGTTATAATGGATTAAGTGCGATTTCTAATTTTTTCAATACTGTTTTCAGCTAGTAACTTCATAAATTCCATTAATTTAGAAATTTCATCTTCGTTTAAACCTTCACAAACTACCTCTTTCCATTCCTCATCAATATCCTTAATTCTGGGTATGATGTCCTTTCCCTTTTCGGTTAAGGAAATATGATATTTACGACGGTTTTCAGAGTCAATGGTACGGCATAAAAATTCATCATCTTCCAGTTCTTTCACTATACGTGCAATAAATCCTTTATCTATTTGATGTATGTATGCAATTTCATCCTGCGTAATTCCTGGACAATTCGAAATCAACATTAAACAGGGAATGTGCCTGCCTTTAATGTTTAATCTTTTTGCTTTTCGATTTGTGAAGACAAGATGATTCCTGCAAATAATAGAAAGTAATATTTCCAGTTGAATCTCTAAATCACCCATTTTATTCCGTAGATGTAAATCAATGTCTTCCATTTTAGTACCCCTCTATTTTTCATACACATACATCTACACACCTAATATTTAAAGTTATTGTCTAGACAACAATTGTCAAAACAACAAAATGGAGAAAAAATCTGGTTAATTCCACTTCAAAAATAATAGAGAAGTTAAATTTATAGCAGATCATCTGATTACCAATAAATACTCCAAAAATCTTATTATGATTTATACGAATTTCAAAAAATTTTAATGATTTTAAAAAAGGGCAGAACATGAGAATTCCGTTTAAACCAAATACAGGCAACAAAAAACTTCAAAAGCAAAGTAAAAAATCCGAACCTCCCATTGAAGGATTTAAACGATTTATAAACCTTGAAACAAAGGGAAAACTTATCATATCAGGGTGCGTGGTGATTATTCTGGTTTTTTCCGCAATTCTGCTTACTGTATCTCTAAACGGGACTCCTACCCTAAGCAACAACAACTCGTCCCAGGTATCTTCGGTAGTTCTGGGCCAAACCAATGATTCTACAGTGGCAAAAGAAGGGCCTTATGGGAATACCAGTTCCAACAGTACAGTAGCCTTCATTGTAGGGGTACACCCCCGGGAATCAGGTGCACATCAGGCCATTATAGAATCTATACGTGAAAACGACATATCCTTTAACAAAAAATATTACCTGTACATAATCACCGCCCCCTTGTACCAGAACGACTATCCAGCAGAACGTTTAAATGGTCAGAAACTGGCAAATGAATACGTGGTACCAGATATCATTAACAACCATTATCAGCTGGCAGTTGATATTCATTCCAGTAATGGAAGCTACGCACAAACCAGATTTGTCTTTGTACCCACCAA
>DADN01000107.1:0-773 GCA_002509665.1 Methanobacterium sp. UBA8 | reverse complement strand
GTCTACGAAGCTTATAAATATGATTCCAACAGCACAATACTGGCCCATGCCCAGGAATTTATTAAAGTGATTGATACCAGCCAGATAGTGTGATGAGACATCGTAAAATAAGAGGATGAAGCTGTTGAAAATAAAAAAATGAAAACAGTTTCCACCCAACTAAAAATCGTAATTAATTAAAAAGGAATATTACATAATCTGTGAAAATTGACAACTTCTCATTTTTTCCTAAAATACCTGTTTTTCACCCACCCCGTATACATGTGGCTACTGATTTAGCGTAGTTTTTCAGATTTTGTATAATGACCATATTTTCATACATTACGTGTAGATTATAATAATTACGATGGGCAGTTTTTGTGAGGGTTAATTAATAAAGTTCACACCAAAATTAATAAGAAAATAACTGGTAATACATTTCATTAAAAAATTACATTTGATTAAAAAAAATTGTAATTCCAACCATTTTCAATATATTCCATTTATTTGATTTTTTCATTCTTGAAATTCCAATATTAAATTATTTTATTTTTGGATTATTCCTTGATTACTATATCATTGATTATTCAAGATTTGAGTTTTTCCTAAACATCAGGTAGAACAATTTAAAAAAATATTTAAAACTTCAAAACCTGTCTTTCTGAGTATCCCCTTTTTTCAAACTGTGAGTTTAAAAATTCAACCTTCTCCAGATCCACCCTGATGAGTTTAAGATCAAATGGTAGTGATCGGATGTAATCCATGCTAAGACCCTTCATGGCTATGGCTTGTTG
>DADN01000117.1:8996-13428 GCA_002509665.1 Methanobacterium sp. UBA8 | reverse complement strand
ACCCGGGTTCAAATCCCGGACGTCGCATTGCATCTGTAGTCTAGTCTGGTTAGGACTTGGGCCTTCCAAGCCTACGACCCGGGTTCAAATCCCGGCAGATGCACTTTTTTAATATCGAAGATTAAAAATAAAAATTTTAAACTGAATTCTTTTTTGCATTCATTATATCTGGTTGAAATTAACTTATTTTAAAAATATAAAAATAAATTTTGTTTTACAGTAATTTCAGGGCTTCAAATAAAAAGGGAATCTAATAGAACTTTTAAAATTAAAAATTCAATAAATAAAAATTTAATTGACAGCCTAAATTGAGACAGCCAATTTAATGTCTAAAAAGTTTTTTGATCAGTTTTCTATTCTGGCACTAAAATTTCAGCTGCTACCAACCTGCAGATATCTGTTTTTGTAATTACTCCCACTGGTTTTTCATTTTTTAGAACCAGCAGCCCAGATACATCCGCTCTTAACATCAGATTTGCAGCATCTTCGATTTTATCTCCTACAGATATCGTTATAATATCCTTTGACATTATATCTTCAATTTTTAGGTTATTCGATAGTGTTGTACGTGGCTTAAAAGCTCCAAGCATGCCTACAAGATCAAGATAAGATATTACACCCACGGGATTTTCAGCTTCATCCATAACAAAAAGTCGTCTTACTCCTTCTTTGTACATCTTTTCAAATGCATCAATTGGCGTTGTATTTGGGTCAATTGATATTATGCCTTTATTCATCGCTTCCCTAACTTCCATCTTATCCCTCCTGATTATCCATTACAATTAATAATTGATCTTTTAAAGTTATATGAGTATTGAAAAAATTAGAAGATAAGTACTTATTTTTGTATTACATAAGCTATTTTATATTACAAATTTCAAAAAAAGTAATTACAACATTGTTCTCTTAGAGCAATATTGCTCTTCAAGGACAAAGTTTAAATAGTAATATAGTAATCAAATAGTATTATATCATATAATTCGTGTTTAAAATATGCACGAATATTGTTGACCTTGCACAATATTGTCGTGCAATAACAACATTTAAATACTATAAAATGTTATGATAATAATAACGTAATAATGGAGGGAGAATTGTGATGAGAATTAGTATGTCGTTGCCAAAAAAATTGTTAAATGAATTTGATGGAGTATTAAAAGACAGAGGATACCAATCAAGGTCCAAAGGTATCAGAGATGCTCTTAAAGATTATATCGTAAGGTACCAGTGGATGAATGAAATGGAAGGAGAACGTATAGGAATAATTGCTGTAATATACGACCACCACTACACTGGAGTAATGGAAGACCTTACTGAAATTCAGCATGATTACAAAGATTTCATAAATGCAGTTATGCACGTACACATGACAGACAAACACTGTCTTGAAGTTATAGTTGTCAAAGGAGACGTTAAATACATCCGTACACTTTCAGAAAAAATAATGAGACTCAAAGGTGTAGAACACGTACGTCTTACCAGTACAGCTGTAGGAAAAGCACTTGACCTTGAAAAAGCAGGTGCAAGCAGCCCAATGTCACCTTAATTAATAAAGTTTATTATACATTAACAACGCAATTGCTTATCGTGACTCGTGTTCAACCAGTCACGATAGGAACCACTTATTTTTAATTTATCTTATTTTCAGGTGAAAAATGTGCACCTTAATGAATTTAAACCACTGATCAAAACTAAAATCAGCACAACACCGTATCATCTCAATCTTTTATCTGATGAAGAGAGAGTATTAGCCTTCAAAGAAGCAATAAAAGAAAAAGCTAAAGGCACTGTATACGATATAGGTGCTGGATGTGGGATACTTTCAATTTTAGCAGTCCCTTATTCTGATTTTATTTATGCTGTTGAAATAGATCATACTGCAGCAAAACATGCCAAATCAAACCTTGAATCTTTTGATAATGTTTTAGTGATAAACAAAGATGCAAGAGAAGTTATTTTTCCGGAAAAAGCAAATTTAATCATCTGTGAAATGTTAGATACTGCATTAATTGATGAAGAACAGGTCCCTGTCCTTAATTCTATTTTAAAATATCTGAAAAAAGGCGGAGAAGTTATACCTAAAAAAGTCCTGAACGGAGCTGAAGCCATTGACATGGAAAGGGAAAATATCTGTTATGAAGATGATGAGGCTAATGAAAAGCCGAATTATGATGTCATGAGCGATTTTAAAATATACAGTGAAATTGATTTTAAAAATGAAATTGAAGAGAATGTGGAAACTGATTTAGAATTTAAGATTTCTAAAAAGGGATCTATTTCCGGGATCAAAATTACTACTTTTACTTTACTAACTGACAGCCTGATCTGCGGACCAACTCCAATGCTCAATCCCCCTCTGCTTGTCCCAACTGAAAAGATCAATGTAGATATAGGAGACATTATAAAAGTTAAATTGATCTATAAAATGGGTGGTGGATTAGATAGCATTAGAACCAGAATTGAAAAAGTTTCTTAAAGGATATGAAAAAATAGTGATTTTAGGAATAGGTAATGAAATAAAAGGTGATGACGGCCTTGGACCTATTATAACTAAAAAATCATCCTCATTATTTGATAATAATAAAGATATTATTATCTTTGATGGTGGAACCGTTCCTGAAAATTATACTGGCGTAATAAGAAAGGAAAGTCCTACCCACATAATTTTAGTTGATGCAGTGGATATGAAAAAAGAACCAGGATATATCCGCGTGGTGGAGAAGGAAGAAATTGCAAATTATAATATATCAACACATGCTATGCCCATATCTTACTTAATAAGATATATAGAAACTACAATAGGTGCACAGATAATTCTAGTGGGAGTTCAGCCAAAAAGCATGGATTTTGCAGAGCCAGTTTCAAAAGAAGTTGAGAAAAGTATTGAAGAAGTTGTATCTACATTTTACAAAGTAATTAAAGAAAATTGAATGAATTTGCATTCTCAGTGGTTATGATTTTACCTGTTATTTTTGAATAGTTAGTTCTCGTTTATTTGCTAAAACACAAGAGGTTATTCCAGTACTAAATATAAACACATATTTATTTTTGTTTAATCTATAAAGTTTTTCAAAATTCTTTAAAGCTTCTTAATAACATCTGAAACTATATCCCTACAATTAGCTAATGCTGGAGCCCCCGATGTGAGCAGTACTACTCCCATTAAATCAGCTATTTCTTCTTTTGTTGCTCCTGCATTGATAGCAGCATGCAACTGCTGTTCAACACAGTAACCACATTTATTCGAAATGATAATCCCAAGTGCTATCAATCTTTTTGTTTTAGTTGGAAGTGCACCATCCTTTAATATTATTTCATCAAAATTACTTATTACATCCAGAAGTTGCGGATTTAATTTTTCATACATGTCCAGTATATCTGGAGAAAAGCCCATTAATTTTCTAGCCTTTTTAATAGCCTCGTGTCCTTCTTTTTGTGCCATAATATCACCAGTTTAGTATATGACATTTAAATTTATTAAATTTGATGGAATTTTTCATAACTATTAATGTTTATATTGAATTCAAGTTAAAATATCTAAAAAGGATGAATCAAATATTTTTAAGTAAGGAAAAACAAACCGATAATGTTGTAAAATAATACGCTAAATAAATCCAATATTACTAAAAATTAATGTTAAGTGATTTCCAGTGATAAAATGAAGATACTATTTATAGGGGCAAGACTTTTTGATGATATTGCAGCATATACAANNAGAAGAAATTACAAGCATAGTAACAGAATCCAATCCTAATTCTAAAAATCTGGATCTTCCTGATGCTTACCATATCGTTCCCAGAGGAATGGAAGGACCTAAAGAAATTGCACTTAAAGAAGATGTAGATGCAGTTGTACCTCTTATTGGGATAGATAAACCTCTTTTTGAAATTGCAAAATTAAAAGAAGATTTAGAAAAAAATTATGGATTACCAGTTGTTGCATCTCCTGTAGATGCTGTTTCTATATCCAGAGACAAACTTAAAACAAAGGAATTTTTTATTAAAAACCAGGTTAGAACTCCTTCCTTTAGTAAAGTTTCTAAAAATCTCTCTAAAATCCCATTACCCACTGTATTAAAACAGTTAGAAGGTCAAGGAGGTAGTGGAGTAAAAATTGCAGTGAGTGAAGATGATCTTAAGAGCTGTATCAATGATTTTGATGGAGCATTTGTAGAAGAGTTCGTTGAAGGTACAGAAGTATCCATTGAAGTTTTAAGGTGGAAGGGCGGAACAGTTCCCCTTGTTCCAGTTTATAAAGGGAAAACAACTCTTGAAGGTACTCATCCTCTTGACAAACTAAAAACCGCTCCTTTAAATATAGAAAATCAAAGAAATGAAGATATACGGCGAGTAGCTGAAAAGATCGCGGATGATTTGGGATCAGAAGGAGTAATTGATATTGACATAATTATTGATAAAACAGGAATCAATTA
>DADN01000117.1:0-8958 GCA_002509665.1 Methanobacterium sp. UBA8 | reverse complement strand
AAATGGAATTGCAAAGATGTTCAAAAAAGAATCATGCAATACAATGCACTTGAGATACCTGTAGGTGACTATAAAACTGATAGGAACAACTATAAATTCAGAGATTTTGAAAATGAAAATTGCTGGGTAATTCACGGCCCTCAAAATTTTCAGCGTATAACTATCCGTGCTGAAAGTGCACAAAAAGCATATGAAACCGCGAAAAGGTTAAATATTGATTATAATAAATTTCATCAAACCGGCAAAAATTAAAACATTCGAAAAATTTACAATTTTTCGATGCATCGAAATCTATGATTTCGATAGCATGCAAAAATCTTCGATTTTNNAAAATGCAAAGCATGCAAAAATCTTCGATTTTTGAGAGATTTTGAGCGAGTAATGTCAAAAACAAAACATTAAATTTTAATAAATAAATATAATAAACATAAAAAAGCCATAGTTAGTAATAATAAGATGATAAATTTAATATAAGGTGGTAAGTTGAATAATTTCCAGATAGACATTTTGATATTCATTATTGCATTATTATCAACCATATTCTTTACAATAGTCATAAAAAGAGTATTGATAGAAGCCAATGTAACAGATAAACCTATTGTGACCGAACACAGCCATAAAGCAGGGACTCCTACAATGGGAGGGCTTGCAATTTTACTGGGGATTCTCCTTACTTCGTCAATCTACTTTACAAATAGATACTTAATGATAGTGGCCATTATAATGGCAACTGCAGGAATTATAGGACTTTTAGATGATTTACTTGGACTTAAAACCAAAGAAATTCAAAAAAAGGTTCGAAATATATACTCCGCACCAATAGAAATGGGCAGATTAATGCTTAAACCCGGGGAAGAAGCACGAGTTGCAACTGAAAAAGCTAAAAAAGATTTAGTGAAATATTTAGCTGAGAAAAAAGTTGAAATAGTTGGTGAAGCCCCAATTAAAAGTGAAGTAGAAGAAAGTGAAAAAATAATTGCCCAGATTATAATTTCATTATTTTTATTAGGTTCAGGAGCTGTTAGTTCCTCAGTGCTCGGAATCAATATAGGCTATTTCATAATACCCGTTGTAATATTTGGTATAGTTGGAGCTATAAATGCAGTAAACCTTATTGACGGTATGGACGGTCTTGCAGCGGGAATACTTGCAATAGCATCCTCTGCCTGTGCAATTTTTGCCCTTACAATCAATAATGTAGATGGTGCACTTCCATTTATAGCACTTTCCGGAGTTTCATTCGGTTTCCTAGCCCTAAATAGATATCCTGCCAGCATATTTATGGGAGATACTGGTTCTTTCGCATTAGGAGCAGGTTACATTACAGCAGCATTTTTAGGCAATGTATTATACTTCGCACTGATTGCCCTTGCTATTCCAATAGTTTCAGTTATAATAAGCCTTTTACATCGTGCCCATATTATAAACCTCCCAGTAGAACCGTTACACCATACTTTAAATTATAAAGGACTTTCAGAAAAGAAAATAGTGCTCCTCTATTGGGGAATTACAATTATAATATGTATTCTAGCACTTTATTTCTACCACGCATTTATAATTTAAATATCTTTTTTACATTTTTTTGAAATAGGGTCAAAATAGGGAAAATACTTATCTAGAATTTTAACATCACATTATAATTAGATCATATAGAATTATTAGATTACAAATTGTGAAAAAATGAAAGAGCTTACAACGTCGATTATTGCAGAAAAAGTAGAAGGAACACTCACAGGCCCTAACAAAGATATGAATGGTATTTTTAATATTTTAAAGGATGCTAAAAAGGGAGATGCAGTAATAAGACACTGGATAGATGAAACAGGGGTACAAATCGCTGCTAAAAAAGGTGTTTCATGCATAATAACTCAAAACCCTAAGGGCAGTGCAGTAAAAACTGCAAAAGAACTGGAACTACCATTTATAGTAACAGAAAAAATAGAACTGGCCAATGCTTTTGCTATTAATTGGGCTCTAGAAAAATTTGCAAAAGACTCTTTACGTGTTGTGGTAACTGGAACTAACGGAAAATCCACAACTACCCACATGATTTATCATATTTTAAAGGAAGCTGGTTACAGTACATATACAAATACTGATTCTGAATCTGAATTTAACACACTTATAGATCCCATGGTTGCAAAACAAATTGCAGAATTCGATGCAGATATCGAAGCAGCAGTAATAGAAGTTTCTGAAGTTCAAGGTTGGCTCGGCGATATCATGAAAGACCATGCCTACATAATGACATCTGCAATCAATCCAGATGTAGTGATTATAACCAATGTAGCCCTGGATCACATAGGACTCGTAAATTCTATTGAAGAAACATTTGATGAAACTTCAGGTGCAGTTAAAGGATTAAAGGAGAATGGATCATTGATATTAAATTGTGATGATCCTCTTGTTTTGAAAATGAAAGATTTAACTTCAAATTATGAAAAAATCTTATTTTTCGGAGATAATGCAGATATTAAATTTGATAGTGCAGGAATCTCTTATAAAGACAATATTTTAATTAAAACCGAATATTTGCCATTTAAAAGCTGTCATTTTATCCAGAATACCATGGCTGCTGCAGGTGCAGCTATAGCTTTAGATGTTGATCTTGAAATCATTGAAAGTGCAATTTCATCATATAAAGCATTAAAAAGGAGATTTACAATAATACACAAAGATCCATGCATAATAGATGATTTTGCACATAATCCAGACGGAATTCTCGCTACAATGCAAAATGCTGCTTTAATTGGAGATGGAACGCTCTTTGTGGTTTCAGCGATTCGAGGATCAAGAGGAGAAAGTATTAACCAGGCAAATGCTGAAGCTGTTGCTAAAGGACTTCAAAACATTCCTTATAAACTAATTATAACAAGCAGCACTGATGTTGTAGACAATTTAAATACAGTAACAGATACTGAAAAAAAAGTATTTATAGATGCACTTGAAAAGGAAGAAATAACATATATCTTTAATGAGAAATTATATGATGCATTGAAAAATGTACTTAAATTATCACATAAAAAAGACACAATTTTATTAATTGGTGCGCAGGGCATGGATCCTGCAGGTGAACTTTTAGACAAAATGTTTTAAATTAACAAAAGTTCATATTATATAATTCAAATTCATTGTTCACACTTGGTGATGAAATGTTCATAAAAGTAAGAAGAGACACTATAATCATTTTAACACTTGCATTTTTATTAATAGTATCTGGAAGAGTTATGAGTTACATGGCTTTTGCTGAATCCTCTGCTACAGACCAGGGGATACCCGTATCAGGAGTTATGATAAAAGGAAATAATCTCGTGCCAACTGATTCTATTCGAGCTAATATATATGCTTCAGGTTTAAGGCCTGGAAGTTACATCAACGGAAGCACACTAATTACAGATAAACGAGAACTACCTCTAAGTGAAGCAATAACTAATGCTCAGCAATTTGCGACGTTGACGACAATTCCAGGTACAAGGCTAACACCTATAGTAGCTGCAGACGTTAAAGTAGATAGCGCAACAGGAAGTGTTACAGTAACTGTTGTTGAAGACTGGTCACAGGTACAGGTAAATACAACATCAAGTTCCACAAGTTCATACACAACGGGGTAAAATATGAAAATTCCACAAAAACTTCAAGGAAAATATGTTAAAGGAATGTTAGTATTCCTGATCACGGTTGCAATGATTATTGGACCTGCTGCAGCAACCTGTAACATAATTGTCATAACAGACCCTACAGGAAAAGATCCAAATGGTGCAGCAGCAGGAAGTATGTCGTTCCAGAACAACATGTTTCAATCAACTTTCTTATCTTCAGCAAGCGGTCACTTTGCTATACTCTCCGGGGGTGAAGGTTCATCCACACCCAGATTGCAGGCTATTGTGGCATCTGTAAAAGCTATGGAAGCTGGTGCTACCCCACAAGTGGCAGCAAACCTCGCAAATTCATATAGTGGAATCAGGGTTCTGGTTGGAACTGCTACTAAAGGTGCGGCAGTAGGAGGATCATACGATGTTTACCTGGTTACAGTAGATAATAACAACAAAATTACTGTAACACCTCACTCATCAGATGGAACTGCAGTTTTACCTGCAGGAACACGGGGAGCAATTATTCACCTGAGAAATACAGAAGGTAACCCCATGTACGGAACAGCTGCAGAAGTACGTAAAGAAACTGCAGTAAACATAGGCAAAATGATAAGAGACGGTTATTCTGCAACTTATATACTTGGGCAGGCATTTGGAGAAGTAGCAAATGATTCAGGTGAAAAATATGGTGGTGGTGGAGTTAATCTCGTTTCAGGAATTACTTCTGGAGATATGTTCACCCCAGCTCAGTTAAACACAACTGGTTACGCTATGAATACACCATATGCCAAAGTAAGTACCTCTAATGATGGATGGAGTATAGCTTATCCATTAGCAGAGCAGTACCAGAAAGATCCATATGACGGGTCACCACTCACAATAGAGTATGCCTACGAAGCACTCATAAATGCAATTACAGTTACAGGCCAAACAGTACAGGTTTCTGTTTATGGAAGTGACAGCGTAGGTATTTCAGAAACTACACAAGAAATTGTATCTGCTACTGTAAAAAAATATGGTTACGATAACGTTCAAATAGCAAATAGAATCAACACTGCAATAGACGGCGGAACTATTGTCGGCGTTAACCACGTAGAACCTAAAGATATCAACGTCAAGTCAAGTTCAAGAGCAGTAGGTGTCTATTACAAACCTCTCGGTAACGATAGATCTTCCCCACCATGGACTTTACCAATAAGTTCTTCACTTTTAGACTTAATTGGAAACATCCAAACTGCTATAGGATTGATACTCGTACTCCTGGTTCTGTTTAGAAGTACTCTAATTAAATCATTCATGAAATAATAAATGTTACTCACGTTAACATTTTTTTTACTTTTTTTATTCAATTAAAAAATGAATTATTTAAAACTTGTAAACTCAGGTTAATATTTCATATAAAACTTCCATCAAAGTTAAATCTACTTTTCTACATCTACAACTAGTTAATTAAGTCTTAGTAACATCTTCTTTTGTTAAAAACCAATTTACTGGTATATACTTCCTAAATTTACAGTTTAATTTAATTTTTTTCATTAATGAATTTGAAATATGCCCTGGTTTTCACAAAGTAACATCAATTTAACTTCAATACAAACCATAATTTCTCTAGATTATAGTAACAGCCAATATTTAAATAATTTCAAGACAATAAATAAATATTATCAAAATGAATGATGATATTATGGATAGAAATTTAAAATTAATCTGTATGGAATTATTGTCAATTTTTATTCTGATTAATATTCTGTTTTTAATAATTTTAAGCCTGAAATTTCCTTTTAATTTAAAATTAGCTGTTTTAGATCCGTTAAAATTTAATTTAACTGTTTCTTTTTTAATAATCATACCTATACTTTTTAGATTAAGCAAAGAGAGAAACAAAATTTATTGTCTGTACATCAATTGGATCCATATGCCAACCCTAATACTAAGAAATTAAAAAAATGAAGAAAATAGAGATTAAAATTTTATAACACTTAATGTAATGAGTGATAAAATGAATGCAGAAATAATAAAAAATAAAGATTCTGAACCAGGGATAGTAGTTTTAGCCACTCTTATTCTGGTAGCTGCAGTAGCCAATTTGAATTTATCAGTTGCTAACGTAGCACTGCCTTCCATAGGTTTAGCTTTTAATGCTTCGCAAGTTCAGATTAATATGGTAGCTGTAGGCTTCTCACTTGGCCTGGCTTCTTCAGTATTATGGTTTGGTGCTCTAGGTGATCATCATGGCCGGAAAATGATGCTTATAATAGGAACTATCATAGCCATACCTGCATCTTTAATTGCAGGTTTTGCCCCAACTGTTGATGTGCTGGTTTTAGCCCGTATAATTGGAGGTTTAGCTGCAGGAATGTCATTTCCAACTACTTTAGCAATAATAACTGCATTGTGGTCAGGCCCTAAACGGACAAGATCCATTGCACTTTGGTCAGGAGTAGGTGCTGCTATTGCAGCTCTAGGACCACTTCTCTCAGGATATCTCCTCATATCTCATCATTGGGGATCTGTATTCTTAATTACACTGCCCCTGGCACTAATATCATTAATTATGGCCATTAAATACATTCCATCCCATGTAAATGAGACAAAAAATCCAGTGGACAACCTTGGAGGATTAATGTCTCTTATTCTTATAGGAATATTAATTTTAGCTATTAACTTTGCTCCAGTACCCAGTATAAGGACTTTGGTAGTCGTTTTAATAATTATAGCAGTTATAATCGGATTTTTATTTATAAAGCACCAGCGGAGTATACCCAACCCACTTTACGATTTAAAAATCGCTGGCCGAAGAATTTTCTGGGTAGCGGCAAGTGCAGGGATAATTGTTTTTGGTGCGCTTATGGGTGCCATGTACATTGGGCAACAGTTTTTACAAAATGTTTTAGGTTATTCTACCTTTGATGCAGGACTTTCGATTATACCTGCAGCGATTCTCATGATTCTGGTGGCACCACAGTCTGCTAAACTTGTGGAATCACACGGATCCAGATTTACGCTTCTTGCAGGCTATATATTCTGTTTATTAGGCTTTTTGACCATGTTATTGCTATGGAAAGAAGGCATACCTTACTGGAAAGTCGGACTGGCTTATGCACTAGTAGGAATTGGTGTTGGGTTAGCAGGGACTCCTGCATCCCATTCTCTTACTGGATCCGTTCCAGTTAAACGTGTGGGTATGGCATCTGGTACAGCAGACCTGCAGCGTGATTTTGGCGGTGCGATTATGACTTCAATCTTTGGTACGTTGCTTACAGCAGGCTATGCATCTTCATTTGCTGCAAAAATCAATAATGTCCCCCAGCAAATCTCAGCCAGCGTGGAAACAACACTTCAAAAATCATTTGCCAGCGCTACTACCCTTGCTCAACAGTACCCCCAATATTCAACTCAGATCATATCCGGAGCAAAAGCTTCATTTTTAACAGGGGACCGATGGGCTTATCTTGCAGGGATCATCGCTATTTTGATTGGAGCTGCAATTGTATTTTACAAGTTTCCGAATATGAAAGAAGAGGAAAAATTACTTGCCCAGTACTATAAAGAGGATACAAAGACAGAAGATATGAAAAAAGAAAAAATAGAATAATACACAGGTGATTTTATGGTTGAAATCCTATTCTTTTTTGTTATACTTTTAATAGTAGCAATTTTTTCCCGTTTAATTGGCAAGCTACCTGTTAGTTTCCAGATGATTTTTATCGTTGCAGGAATGCTGACAGGGTGGCTTGTTACTGGATATGTAGATATTACAAAGCCACCATATTCAACCATAATTTTTTTAATAGCTGAAATAGCCCTTGTTCTTGTTCTTTTCAGTGATGCGTCCAGAGTAGGGTTAAAAGCATTGAACAATAATCTAAGCACTCGACTGCTTACTGTAGGTTTACCCATTACCATTATTTTAGGAGTGATAACAGCAACATTATTATTTCCAGGCGTGCCGTGGTGGGTAGCAGGGATTATAGGCGCTGCCCTGGCACCGACTGATGCAGCTTTAGGGCAGATGGTGGTTCAAAATAAGAAAGTACCTGAGAGAATACGGAAGACAATTGAAATAGAGAGTGGATTAAATGATGGAGGTTCAGTTCCATTTCTTCTGGTTTTTATAGCAATTGGTTTAGCTGAAGAAGCTTTTAGACCCATAGGATATTTTACCCATGTTGCCCTTGAACAAATTGGTTTTGGAATAGCAGTAGGTTTATTAGTAGGCATTGGTGGAGGTTGGCTGGTTTTAAAAGCCAGGGAAAAAGAGTGGATCACACCCAACTTCCAGAGAATAGCTTTTCTGGCAATGGCAATACTTACGTTTGTTATAGCAGATCAAATAGGGGGAAGTGGATTTATAGCTGCTTTTATCGGCGGTTTAGCATTAGGATATGTTGTTAAGGATGCAGGAAAAATTTTAATCGATTTTTCCGAAACAGAAGGGCAGTTACTGAATTTAACCGTCTTTTTCCTCCTGGGAATAGTAGTTCTTCCCCTGCTCTTGAATGTAACCTGGCAGATAATTCTCTACGCTGTTTTAAGTTTGACAGTTATTAGAATGTTGCCAGTGGCCATATCACTAATTGGCACCAAACTGGATTTTGATACAGTACTCTTTATCGGCTGGTTCGGCCCTAGAGGCTTAGCATCCATAGTACTGGCCCTTTTAGCTATAGAAGAATTAAAAGTGTTCCCTGGAGACAGCACTTTTATTTCAGTCGTTTTCATTACAGTGCTGCTAAGTGTTTTCGCACATGGATTTACAGCTTCCCCTTTATCAACCATTTATTCAAGAAGAATAAACCGTGGAGAACTTGAAATAGAAACAAAAGATGAAAAAGGATCATTACCTCCAAAAAGTAAGTGATTATAATATTTTCAGAACTGTTAACTGTACAAACTGATATTAAGTTTTCCTAAAGATCATATTTTAAAATAACACTTCAATTCAAAAAAAAGAGTTTATAGATTCGTTTTAATATAAAATATCCCATCACGTTGTTACCAATAATAAAAATACTCCCTGATAAAATTACTTAAATAAAATTCATATTAATAGTAAAAATTTTATATCCTACTACAAAAAGAAAGGAATATTTAATTAGAAACTATTATAATAATTATATCAATGATAATTAATTTAAAAACAGTTTTTATGGAATAATTTTATATTTATATCAAAAAGGGGCTTAGATGCCCATATCGGTGAAAAAATGACTCTAATTTTAATACGTGCAAACAGTCAAGGAAAGCTATTGAATGCCATTGCAGACATTGAAAGACATGCTAATTTAAAAATATCTGGAAAACCAAAGATAATTGAACCTCAAATTGCAGATAAACTGGCCAAAGGAATCCTTAAACAAAATTT
>DADN01000060.1:8824-9508 GCA_002509665.1 Methanobacterium sp. UBA8 | reverse complement strand
AATCACAATCACAATATCTGCCTGGCTTTTAGCTGTGTCTATGCTGTTTTTAACGAGATTCCATTCTGCAGGAGCAAATCCGAGGGAGTTATTTGTAGCTGGAGTTAATTCTGATTTACTAAATCCATGGAAAGTAGTTAGATCCATGAAATTTATAACTGCTATGCGTTTGCCATTTATATTGAGATATGCAGGTTGAAGTGCATCTTGAAGATTTTCTCCAGCCCCTACGTGAGCAATATTATATTTATCAAGTGTNNCCGTAATCCATGATGTGGTTATTGGCCAGAGCAACAACATCCACGTTATTATCTTTTAGAATGTGTGCGTAGGCAGGATTTGCCTTTAATGGGACAGTTTTTTTAAAATTTTTGCTTGAGTATGTAAACGGTGATTCTAAATTCACAACAACTAAGTCCGATTGTTTGAAAATTGGCTTTAAGTCTCCAAAGATATTGTGGCTGCTGTTTATAGCTGATCCTACTCCTCTTCCAAGCATCACATCTCCTGCAATGACCATGCTGAGAGAAAATTGAGGGGAATTATATTGAAGTGATTTTTCTGATGATACAGCTTGCGAAAATAGAAGAAAAATGGTTGATATAGCTATTATAACTAATAAAATTATGCCAAAGTAAATCTTTTTCATTTTAAATGCCTGCAAGTCTCTGTTTGTAAATAGTA
>DADN01000060.1:3682-8743 GCA_002509665.1 Methanobacterium sp. UBA8 | reverse complement strand
ATATTAATTAAATTTTATGAAATAGTGTTGCAATAGTTAATATTATATGTTATAAGATTAGTATACTAATTGGTATTAATCACCTAAACTTTAGAATTGCTTTATTAGTATTTATTTTATTATCAGGGGTAAAAATTGAGAATAAATAAAGTAAGAGGTTAATTATGAGATTTCATCCAGTTGTTTCAATAGTATTTGGGGTAGTCATGACGTTTATTTTTCTTTTTATTGGGCAAGCTGTTTTATTAAGTACTCAATCTTCTTTATATCTGGTTATACTTTTATTTGGTATTCTGTTTGGAGGATTTTTAGCTACTTACTTTGCTAAAGAAGTAAAAATAAGATATAGTTTATATGAAGGGCTAATTTTTGGAGTTTTACTTCAAATTATAGGTTATTTAGGATCCAATTACATGCAAAGCATACAATTTAACATATTTCAGGTATTGCTGGTAATTCTGCTTCCTGCTTTAATCAGCGTTATTGGAGGATACATAGCTAAATCATGGGGAAAACCAGTCCAAAAAACATTATCTCTTAAAAAGGGTAAGGATAAATTATGAAATTGTTTAATTCAATTCACTAGTAATTTAAAAGTAAAAATAATGGATATCACTTGGAAGTTAAATGTCAAAGACTTTCTTTGCATTCCTTTCTGTTGTTTTATCTACCTTGGATACAGATAAAGATTTTATATCAGCAATCTTTTTAACAGCTTCCTCTACAAAGGAAGGCTCATTCTTCTGTCCCTTGAAAGGCGAAAGATAAGGGCTGTCAGTTTCAGTCAGTATGTTTTGAATAGGTATTTCCTCTACAAGCTCTTCATGGTAATTGGAATAGGCAATTATGGTTGAAAATGAAATATAATAACTTTCATCCACTATTTTGTAGGCTGTTTCAATGTCTCCGCCGTAGCAGTGGAATATAACATCAATATCTTTTGAATACTCTTTTATTATATCAAAAGCTTTTAGTTCAGCGTCTCTTGCATGGAGTATAATGGGCATTTCATATTCATTTGCAAGATCAATAAATGTTTGGAAGACTTTTATTTGCCTATTTCTTGATTCAGTATCTTTTACCTCATGAAAATCAAGGCCAGTTTCTCCAATTGCAACTGCTTTATCGACATTTTCATGTATTTCTTTAATTGATTTTTCAATTATGTCAAAATCAGCCTTTGTTGCACTAACTGGGTGAAATCCAAGTGATGCATGTGCAAATTTTTTATAGTCTTCTACCAGCTTTAAAGCTCTTCTATTTCCACCTAATGTGGCTCCTGAATCAACAATGGCAGACAATTTTTTCTTTGCCCGTGCCATTACTTCTTCCCTGTTTTTGTTAAAGTCTTTAAAATCAACATGACAGTGTACATCAATCATAAATTTCCCTCCAAAATCACTCAAATGCTTTGGACATAAGCATTAAAAAATTATGGATTTTTGATATATTTGTGAGGTTCAAAAAAAATCTTGAAGGAGATTTTTTTCACCTCAAAAAATTAAAATAGGTATATTTAAATTCCAAATCTTCTTTCTCTCTCTTGATAAGACCCAAGGGCTCTTAAAAAGTCAACTTTCCTGAGTTCTGGCCATAGACTATCGCAGAAATATAATTCTGAATAAGATGACTGCCATAATAGAAACCCGCTGAGTCTTTCTTCTCCACTTGTTCTTATTATAAGGTTAGGGTCTTCCAGGCCTGCAGTATATAAATTCTTATTGACTAAATCTTCATCTATTTCTTCGCAATCTAATTTTCCGTCTTTAATTTCCTTTGAAATCTTTTTTATAGCATCGATTATTTCCATTCGCCCGTCATAGCCTATGGCAATGTTTACAATTCGTTTATTATAAGAAGACGTAGCTTCTTCTGCAGTTCGTATTGCTTCTCTTACATTTTCTGGAAGTAAATTTAAATTACCCACGGCCTTTATTCTAACTTCATTCTTATGAATTTTTGGATTATTTGCTATTCCTTCAAATTCTCTCTGGAAGAGCTTCATTAGGCCTTCAACTTCTTTTGGGGCTCTGTTAAAATTCTCGGTAGAAAATGCATAGGCTGTGACAATTTCGATTCCCATTTCAATGGACCAGTCCAGAACCTTTTCGAGGGTGCTTACACCTCGTTTGTGGCCGTCTATAATTTCCATATTACCCATTAATTTTGTATACCTTCTATTACCATCCATTATAACAGCAATATGTTTGGGCATATTTCCGGGCTTGAGATTTCTTGATATGTACCATTCATAAATTTTATAAAGTGGTTTTAATGGTTGCATTTTTCATTCCTACTATTTAGTCTTGCTAGATAATTTGAAAATTCTAAGGCTCTAATGTATCCTTCTATGCTTTGTGATCTTGAAGTATCTATAAATATTTCGTTAATTCCAAGTGTTACAGCACCATGGCTTTTTCCTGAACCCAAAAAAACCAGAGTTCTAAATATTAAGTTCCCAGATATACCATCTGGTGCTAAAATGAAGTTCACATTATCTTTTATTGCGTTTTCTATTAATATAAAGTAATGTTTTATTGAATATTTACCTTTTGTGAGACTTGTTAAATGTTCTCCTTCTGCAATTGAATCATCTATCCTCTGGCTCCTGCCTATATCTTGGGGTCTTCCACCAGAAAGTATACCGATTTTAGGTTCTATTCCTAATTTTAATAAGAATTCTGCCCCTAAATCTATTATTTTTACCTTCTCTTCCACATTGTCCCCATCATCAATTCCCACCGGGGCAAACAAAAACTTCTTACCACCTGTTTCTAAAAAAGAAGCCCTATACATTTTACTGTGGTATTTTTCTTTTAGTATATTTAATATCTTAGAAGAGCTGAGAGATCCTCTTACGGCAGCATCTACTTCTTTATTTAGAAGCATATTAACAAGATTATCCTCAGATTCTGTTAAAATAACTTCGAAATCTACTTTTTTGGAAGCTTCAACTATATTCTTATTTTCACCGACACCTGCTGCAATCTTCATATTTATCAATGTACCTGGGTTAATAATTATATTATATAAATATAGACTTGTCTAAATTTAAAATTTAGTTATTTTTAGAATTTATTTTAAAGAAGTGTATCCTGCTTAACTATTTATTTTTATAGTTTAAAACTTAATAAATCCTGTTAATTGATATATTTAACGTTCTATATAATAAAAGATGAAATTATATTCTATTCATCCTCTCAGTTATCTCTTAAAATAGTAGAAGTCTTTTATTTATATATTTTTTTAAGCGGATAGTATGTAAATGAACGATACGACAAATTACCTTTAATTTAAAAAGAATAAACTAACTTTGCATGTTAACGAATTTTTATAATTTTTTCCAGGTTACACTCCCATAAAAAGTGATATTTTTTACTGATTAATTTTACTTTTTAGAAAATTGAGTTTTAGATACTGATAAAAATCAAATTAATATTATATTATATGCGTTTTATAAAGATTTAAAACAGTTAATATAATATAAAATTAGTTTATGTTCACAAATTCTTAAAAAGAAGATAATTAGGGCATATTAATTTAAGTTTATTATTATTCCATATATATTCTAATTTGAGTCTAAGTAATTTTTCAAATCAGATATCAGAAATAGTTAATAAAACAAATTTCATTAATAAGGATGATAATCCTGCATTAGTGTATTTTAATAATTCTAATAGTTTTTATTTTTAATAATGCATTTTTCTTTTCAACAGCCCGTTATATTGTTTTAGTGGATATTTTTTAATAGACGAACTGTGCCCTTAAAATTAACTACTTTTAATTTACTTAAATTAAAAATTGGTTAATATTAGACAGCAAAAAGTTTTTATACTCTGAGAATGAGGGTAACAATATGAATAGATCATAAAACAGTATAATACAACCTATTGTTAAGAGTATTAATCCCAATTATGCCTTTGAAGTGGGATCATATGCAGTTATAAACACAATAAATATCTTGAAATGTTGTATGGAGAGATNNAAAAGTTAGATATTGGGATAAATTTTAAATTTATAATGGAATAAGTCTAAAAGACTTTGCTACTTGCGGGCGTGATTTTGTTAAGATTATAGAACCACACCTTACTTTTAAATGAATTTTATTGGAATTATGTGATGGTAAAAAAGGATACATTCGATATAAAATATGATTGTATTCCTTAAATTAAGTATAGTATAAAAATGACATCGATCTGTGTGATATATTATGAAATATAAGATTAGCATTGTTATTCCTGTTTTTAATGTTGAAAATTATATTAGAAGTGCTTTAGAATCTATCGTGAGGCAAACTATTGGTTTTGAGAATTTAGAAGTGATAATGGTGGATGATTGTTCCACTGATAAAAGTGGAAAAATAATGGAAGAATATGCCTCTAAATATGATAATTTTAAAGAGGTATATCTGTCTGAAAATAGTGGGGCAGCTGGAAAACCAAGAAACGTGGGAATTGAAAGGGTTACTTCAGATTATATTATGTTTCTTGACCCTGATGATTCTTATGCAGATGATGCCTGTGAGGTATTATATAACCGAATAGTTGATGAAAATGTAGATATGGTATTTGGAAAGTATGATATTCAGTATGAAGATGGAAATGTAATTACGCCCTCATGCCAGTTATATTCTATTAATGCTCCTCAAAAAACGATGAAAAGTAATGATCACGAGTATTTTTTCAGTTCACCCCCTTCCATATGGACAAAAATAATTAAAAGAGATTTAATCGAGCAAAATAATATACTATTTCCGGAAAGGGTACCTGCCCAAGATCTAGTCTTTGTTGTACATGTTCTTTTAAAAGCTAAGGACGTTATTTTCATTAACCGAAGTGTGGTTAAATATAGAAGAAGGAACAATGAAAATAAGTCAATTAGTTTTAACAGGAACAGTAAATATATAAATGGTTTAATCAGAGCATATGTGGCTACATATCACATTTGCAGAGATAATGGCAATGAAGAATATTTTTCATTTGTTATAAATGGCCATTTAGTTTACTGGATAAAACAATTTATTTTAAGTGAATTAAGTACTTCTGAAAAAAGAGATGCCCT
>DADN01000060.1:0-3655 GCA_002509665.1 Methanobacterium sp. UBA8 | reverse complement strand
TGTTATTAGCAAAAAATATGATGAAGCTGTTTTATTATCTGATAAACTAACAAATTTAGTGAAAGATCATGACAAAAACCCGCAACCATTAGAATCCAAAAAAAGCACAAAAATATTTATGCTGTGTGATCGGATGCATGCTAAAATTGGAGGTTTGGCAAGGGTTGTACTGAACCGATCAGAACTTTTGGCCCGAAGGGGGTATGATGTAAGTATTCTTACAATAGAATCAGATAATGATTATGGATTCATAGAAAATGAATTAAGATGAAAAGGACAACTTGCTGCTTCTGTTGATTTAATTAACATTTACAGTTATTATAAAAAGAAAAACACCATGCAAGTGCCTTTAAGGTATTTAAATGAGGCCAAAAAAGTTTCAAAAAAGTATGAAATGAATTACCAATTGATTGATGAATATAAAACTCGAAAAACAATCCGTTATTTTTGCAATGGAATGTATATAAAGCTTAAAAAATGGAAAAATGATGGTTCGTTAGAATACATTGATTATTTTGATGAAAATGGCGTTAAAATAAAAAGAAAATTTTATGCGGACAATTTTTTGGCCGGAGAAATATCATCGTAGTTTTATAAAATCAGACGAAAAAGTCATTTTACAAAGGATGGTTTTTGTTATTTAACTGAATTATATAATCATCAAGGTAAGGAACAGGAACTGTTGCTATTTGATAGAACCAGTAATGAAGTACTGTCTTTTAATAACAGTACTGCTTTTCATAGACATTTTTTAACTGAATTATGTAAAGCCTGTGAAGAAAAACCGTATTTAATATGTGATGGATCAG
The DNA here is from genome assembly GCA_002509665.1 of Methanobacterium sp. UBA8. Lineage (GTDB taxonomy): Archaea > Methanobacteriota > Methanobacteria > Methanobacteriales > Methanobacteriaceae > Methanobacterium_D. Next base: position 2,846 of record DADN01000060.1, on the reverse strand, counting down.
GTCCTACTCCAACAATATCCAATATAGGTCAAGATGTAGCATATACCATATCTCAACTCCATTCAAATCCATATACAGGACCATATTGTTTTGGAGGCCCTATACGGAACATAGGTATCTTAAATGGAATAGAAAAATTGGATGCTTTTGTTACTTTAACTGAAAAACAAAGAAAAGATATTGTAAAACAATTTGGAGATTATGGAAATATTTATACAATTCCCAATTTTGTTCCCCAAAAAGAAAAACTAAACATCGAGAAAAAACCCAATAAAATTAGTATATTTAGCCGTATATCTCATGAAAAGAATTTAGAAGGTGCTATAAAAGCATTTAAACTGGTTGTTGAACGAAGAAAAAACGCCAGATTAGAGATTTTTGGTCGGGCGACGCTACCTGGAGAACTTAAAGAACTCAAAAAAATCAAAGAATTAATCAGTAAATTGAAATTAGAGAATAATGTATTCATCAAAGGGCATATTACTGATGTTGATAAGGAAATGGCAGAATCTATTACAACACTAATAACATCTAAGTTTGAAGGGTTTCCTATGGTTTTAATAGAATCAATGCTAAATTCAACACCGGTTATAAGCTATGATCTTAATTATAGTCCTAGTGATGTAATTGATCAGGGGGTTGATGGATTTTTAGTGGGATATAACAATATTGAACAGATGGCAGAATATATAATTGAACTACTGGATAATACTGAAAAAGCTAAAGAAATGGGTATTGCTGCAAGAAAAAAGGTTTTAAATCATTATACTGATGAAGCAGTGATTCCAGAGTGGGAAAAATTATTTGAGATAGTTGCCACTAAAAAAAGGAAACCTGCGGCCGCAGGAAAAACTGAAGTTAAAACCGCACAAGTTGAATCAAAAGCCCAAAAATTGTTGGATGTATTGAATGAAAACAAAACAAAAATCATTCAAAAAATTATTTCAAAGTTCCCCAGTTTATATATACTCATTAATACAAATGAAACTGGCATTAAAAATGCTTTAATTAATATAAAAGGATATAAAACCATTAAAAAGAATCATTTGCTTGATATAAGCTTCTATTTAGAAAGTTACCCAAATGTCAGGTTTTCAGGTATGGATCCTATTTTGCATTATATGTATCATGGTTTTAAAGAAGACAAAAAACCAAATCCTGTATTTGACGGTGATTATTATCTAAAAGTGTATAGTGATGTCCAAAGATCTAATCTAAATCCATTGGTACATTATAGTTTGTACGGAATTAATGAAAAAAGAAAAATTAGAAAATCTTAATCTGAATTTGTATTTTAAACTTTGTTTTTTTGATATTAAATGAGTAATAAATACTTTTTTTAAATTAAAAAAATTAATATTTTAAGTTTTAAACTAAGTGAAGATATAAGAATTATATGTGGCGTGTAATATTATATATTCTATTTATGCACTGAATAAATAACTAATTTAAGGGCTTTAAATTAAATAATTACTTATAAAGTTCTATATTTTCACATAATAACTTGTTTTAAAGTTTGTATTATTAAAGTAGGATTTATAAGTGGTTAAAATTAATAGTTACTCACTCAATGAATTAATAATCTAAATCAAAGACAATATTAACAATTAAGTGATAATATGAAAATTACAGTCATCGGAACAGGTTATGTGGGATTGGTCACAGGTACATGTTTTGCAGAGATGGGAAACGAAGTTTACTGCGTTGATATTGATACAAACAAAATTAAGCATTTAAAAAAAGGTATTGTCCCCATATATGAGCCAGATTTAGAAGAACTGGTTATTAAAAATTATAAAGCAGGCGATCTAAATTTTACCTGCAGTTTAAAAGAAGGTTTAAACAATTCAGATATTTGTTTTATTGCTGTAGGTACTCCTATGGATGAAGATGGAAGTGCTGACCTGCATTATGTACTGGCAGCAGCTAAAGAAATAGGGCAAACAATGTCCGATGATTTAATTGTGGTTGATAAATCAACAGTTCCTGTGGGAACGGCAGCTAAAGTAAAAAAGGCAATTAACGAAGAATTGAAAAAAAAAGGTGTTAATTATAATAGTTTACGTTGTGTCTAACCCTGAATTTTTAAAGGAAGGTTCTGCAGTTGCAGATTTCATGCGGCCGGATAGAATAATTGTAGGTTCTGATAATGAGGGAGTTATTGAAATAATGAAAGAGTTATATGCTCCTTTTACAAGAAATCATGAAAAATTTATAGTTATGGATATTTGCAGTGCAGAAATGACCAAGTATGCAGCAAATGCAATGTTGGCCACCCGTATCTCATTTATGAATGAAATAGCCAATATCTGTGAACGGGTCGGTGCAGATATTAATCATGTTAAAAAGGGAATAGGCAGTGACGGCAGGATAGGACACAGTTTTTTATATTCGGGTTGTGGATATGGTGGTAGCTGTCTTCCAAAGGATGTAAAAGCTTTAATTAAAACAGCTGATGATTATGGATATGAATCGATGATATTAAAAGAAGTAGAATCGGTAAATAATAAACAGAAATTTTCTTTAGTAAATAAAATAATGAATAGATTTGGCTGTGATTTATCTGGATATGTATTTGCAGTTTGGGGATTAGCATTTAAACCGGGGACTGATGACATGAGAGAGGCTCCATCGGTAGCTATTATTGATAGATTGATTGAATTAGGTGCTGAAATTGTTACCTACGATCCCAAAGCTATGGATATTGCAAAAGAGCATTATTTCAAAGAAAGATCTAACATAAAATTTGCAATTAATAAGTATGAGGCTGTTGATAACGCAGATGCTATGGTTGTAGTGACTGAATGGAAAGAGTTTAGAAGCCCTGATTTTTATGAAATACTAAG
>DADN01000288.1:25939-26064 GCA_002509665.1 Methanobacterium sp. UBA8 | reverse complement strand
GTTGATATGTTTGAAATGTCTAAGTTTGCTTTTTTAAGTGATTCACGCACGTGTTCAATGTTATCACCGGTCCCTGTATCAACTATAATATCATCGAAGACGTAAATATTAGAATCAGAACCAAA
>DADN01000288.1:21345-25917 GCA_002509665.1 Methanobacterium sp. UBA8 | reverse complement strand
TGGGGTCACCGGGATTTGAACCCAGATCCTAGGATTTCTCTTGTCTCAGTACTCCAATTGATCATCATTGGGTACTAAACCTCAGAGCGCGCATTTCTTCAAAGACAACTGGAGTCCCAGATGATAGCCTGGTTACACTATGACCCCTAAATGAAACATTCATTTGATTTTTAATTATTAAAAGTTTGAAAGCCAAGGGAGAGATTTGAACTCCCGTGTAATGGATCTGCAGTCCACCGCTTCGCCTCTAAGCTACCTTGGCATATCATAGCTCATTAGTTAAATTATGCTGTATTAGTATTTAAACCTTACGGAATGTGAGGTTCTAAATTTAACAGAATAACTCAGCCAAATAAGACAAATAAATCATACTTAACTTCTTTTAAAGTTTTTTATAAATATAATCTCAGTTAATTATAGATATATTGTAAATTATCTGTAAAATACTTGTCCCAAATATAAAAGTTAAAACATTATCTTTGAATGTATACTGGATAATGATTGAAGATTTAAACTGTGGACACATAGAATGCTGCAGTTTTCTTAAAAATCAGTTATGGCTGAATGAAGAATAATTTGGGAATTTAGGCTTTCTCTAAATTGGATTATTTAAAAAAAATAATGATAATATTTGAATTCTATTCACCAAAAGAATCAATATGAGGAGATATTTGAATTAATATCTCACAGGAGGCGGCTGTATTGATTCTCCTTTTTTAAAAAAGTAATCCCACCCTCTCCAAGTAGAATCCAAATATGCAGTTTTTAGAATTTATTCAATATAATTGAATTAAATCCTGAATATGCTTGATAAATGTTTTCATTTGATTTCTACTTTGAAGCTTTCTGTTCTGTCTACTTTTGGGGCTTCAATGGTTAAAACATCGTCTTGGAAGGTAGCTTTGGCTTCATTAGGTATTACTTTTTGAGGGAACTGCACTTCTCTTTTGAAAACACCAGTTGTGTTATTGTTTATAGTAATGCTTCCATTTTCAATTTCCTGTGTTATATCAAAGCATGCTTCAACTTTAAGATTTGAATCTGTAATTTTAAGTTTAATATCTTCTTTTTCAACGCCAGGCATGTCTAAATGCACGATTATATTTTCGTCTGTTTCGATAATGTCTTTTTCCGGCGCAGATTTGTAGTCTGTAACTGATTTTCCGAAATTATATTTAATATTATCTGCTGTTCGTGTTGTGGTTTTTAATATTTGTTTAACTAAACTTCTTTTAGCTAAAATGGTATTTTCGCTGTGCCTGTGCCTTTTATCTGTTGAAATTGAATTAACAATAGTAAAGAATTCTGAAGCTGTTTTTTTCATATTTTTATGTGATTTTTTAGCCATATGTTCTGAAAATTCGGCCATATCTTTTGAAATTGACATTTTTATTATCTCCTGTAGTATATTTATTAATTTTATTTTAATTTTTAATACTCATTTTTTGATAAATTATGAAACATATTTTTGAATCCTAAGGTTCACGATACTCTAAAATAAAGAACCTGCAGAAATTAAAGTTTCATTTTTCATTTGATTTCCAGGGTAAAACTTTCTGTTTTCTCCAATTTTGGAACTTCAACTGTTAAAATGCCATTTTCAAAGGTAGCTTCAGCTTCTTCTGGAACTACTTTCTTAGGGAATCTAACAGATCGCCTCATAACACCTGATTTTCTATCATGAAATGTTATGTAACTTCCTTGTTCGATTTCCTGTGTTATATCAAAATTAGCCACAATTTTAAGATTGGTTTCGGTGAGTTTTAGTTCGATATCTTCTTTTTTGATGCCGGGTAAGTCTACATGTACTATTATGTCTTCATCTGTTTCGATAATGTCCTTTCCAGGTACAAATGTGTAGTCAACCACTGATTTTTCGATATCGTACTTAATACTGTCGATTGTTCGTGCTGTATCTTCCAGCATCCTTTCAACTAAACCTTTCTTATCTAAAATAGTTTTTTGTTTATTTCTATATCTTTTGTTCATATTTTCAGCCTCATTATTTGAGTCGCTTTCATTATATTTCAAAAACAATATATAAACTTTTCCATAACCTATTAAATTTAAAAGCTTATTAATTGGCCAAATATTATAAATAAGGATTAATAATCATTAATTGTTGAAAATATGGTTATAAAATTAATATTAACGGAACAGGATAACATATAATCGATTTATGTTAAAATTTGAAGTATTAAAATTAATTCAAGGACTAAATTTTTAAAATTTTCAGTTAATATTACATTTTAAAAGAATTAGTAAGTTCTTGTTAACTTGTTCTATTTTTAAATAAGAGTTTATACATAATTAATATTTAAAGATAAGGAATGGGGTGATAAGGCATGGCATTTGTTCTAGATCCGGTAATACTCGTAAACTTGATTTTTTGTATTATAATAGTGGCTCTTGGCATTGTGGGATATGAAAAAGTTAAAAGTACGGTCCCTCTTTACATAGCTGCAGCATTTGGCCTTTTTGGAATCTCACATTTTGCAACTATTCTTGGCTATGCAAGTTCAATGACCATTTTAGTGATAATAAGGAGCCTTGCATACATTGTAGTTATATACGCACTGTATAAAATGGCTTTCAGTAAATAAATGTAAGTTGGAATTTGAAAATTTCGTTAGGGGTTATTAACACAATTTTAAACCTAAAATTAACTTTAAATCAAATCTCAATTAATCTATAATTATATCTTCAATTTTAAGCCTTTTCGCGGTGCAGGATCTTCATCAGGATAACCTACAGGCAGCAGAGCTACGGGGTAAATATTTTCATCCCATCCAAAGATATCTCTGATTTTATCTTCTTCTAATGCTCTAATCCAGCAAGTTCCAAGATCAAAATCAAGGGCTCTTAGGACAATGTGTTCAATAGCTATTGCCACGTTAGCTGCTATTCGTGGACTAATTTCAGATATGTTCATTTTTTTCATTTCATCTACATTTCTGCAAATTATATTTACAATGTTGCCTTCAACAGCACCTATTTTACCTAAATCTTGAATTCCAGAGGCTGATCCGTTGATATAATCTGAAACATCAGCACAGCAAACCATTACAACTGGTGCTTGACCAATAAAAGTTTGATTGTGGGCTGCTTCGACAAGTTTCATCTTTGTTTCCTCATCTTTAACAATCTTAAAATGCCATAGCTGTGCATTACAGCCAGAAGGTGCAAATCTTGCAGCTTCAATTAATTCAAGTATATGCTCGTCTAGAATAGATTTATCTTTGAATTTCCTTATGCTGTCAAAAACTTCGTTTTTGATGCAACAAACATTTCATGTTTGTATGCTTCTTCGTTTTTGTATTGCTTCTTTAGTGGTTAACATTTTTTTTCCTCATATTTGGAGAATCTTTATAAAGTAATGTATCTGCGAAAATAAAAACATTAGTAGAATATTTAATTCCAATCATATTAAATAATAAAAGGATANNTATTATTAAGTGAAGTATGTCTGTCATTTATACAAATATGAAGTTATATTTAATTAAATTAGATATGGGAGATTTAATGGGATTAATTAGATTAATAATGTGATTATCACTTGGGAAAAAGATTATACTCTCAAATTTAAGTTTAGGTGATCTAATGAATAAAAAATATTTTATTTCATTTGTTTTGTTATTTATAATTGTTATTTCTTTATTATCTGGCATTGCTACTGCTTCAGATCAAAAGGGAAGAAGTTATTCTATTCCTTCTGCTAGTATTGATCTTTTTGTGGAAGAAAACGGTAATCTTCATGTAAAAGAAAAAATTCATTATGCATTTATAGGGACATATAATGGTGTTTATCGTGATATACCCATCAAATCTGGAGAAAAGTTAGAGAATCTAAAGGTATATACTGAAGGTGCGTATTGCTCTTATAATGTTACCAATCGTATGGACGAGAAGTCTATAAAGATTTTTCTTTATTCTGATCCTCAAAAGAAAACCCAAATAACCGACAGAGATGTAGATGTTTTTATAGAATATGATTTTGTTAATGTGATAAAAATTTACAAAGATGTTGCTGAACTCCAGTACAAACTATGGGGGGAAGGATGGGAACAGGATGTAGGTCAGTTAACGGCTAATATTCATTTAAAATCAAATAATGGAGTACAATACTGGTTAAATCCTCCATATTTCGTTCAAAATGCTACATGGCATAATCAAACCCTGAGTATAACTACTAAATCTATTTATTCAGCTAATTGGTTTGAGTTATTGATGGCCATACCTTCTGATCAGTTTTTAAATAGTACTCCTCATGCACTGAGGTTTAACTCAGATATACTTGGATATCTTGAGATTACCCAGAAAAATTATGAAAATGAATTAAATTTTAAAACAGAAGTATACTCTTTACTGACAATTCTAATACTTTTATGTGCATTTTTTCCATTATTCATCTATTTTAAATTTGGCAGGGAACCAAAAATTGATTATCTAAGTGAATATGAGAGAGATTTGCCTTCTGAAGATCCTCCTGCAGTTATAAATGCTTTATATGGTAGTGAATTAGTTGGAGATCCAGATATAAATGGATTTAGGGCAACAATAATGGATTTAATA
>DADN01000288.1:17192-21290 GCA_002509665.1 Methanobacterium sp. UBA8 | reverse complement strand
TCTTTAAAAAATTCGAGGAAAATCGTATTGTAGATTTAAATAAATTAAAGGATGAATTAAAAAAGAAAGAAAATGCAAAAATTTTCATGCATTTTTATCTTAATTGGAAATATCATTTAAAAGAAGAATTTTTAGACGATGAAACAGTTGAAAAAGTATTCCACAAAAAGGGAAATAGATATCTGAAGATATGTGGCTTGGTAGGGTTAGAAGCAGCTTTTTTCCTGGTATTCTTAATGGGGGATAACCTTCCGGCAGCTATTTATGCTAAATATGCTGCAATTATTCTAGGTATCGTCGCAATAATCTCTTTGGTTACTCCTGCAAAAATCCCTGGACAATGGACAGATTATGGCAGGTTAAATTATGAGAAATGGAAAAAATTTAAAAGATATTTAAGGGATTTCAGTATGATAAAAGAACATACTCCTGAGTCTATTGAACTATGGAATAAATATCTTGTTTATGCTACTGCATTTGGAATAGCAGNNAAAGGATATGGAAGAGATTTTTCCTCTAGATCAACTAGCTAGAAGTGTCATGTACAATTTCCATTATTGGGGTGGTTTTAATGCTATTTATGCGGGAACGAACAGTGGTATGAGCGTTGGTTATGCTGGTGTAGGAGGTGGTGCAGGAGGAGGCTCTGGAGGTGGTGGGGGAGGAGCTTTTTAAATTAAGCTTCTTTGAAATAATTTTAATTGATCATTTGATGGTTTAATTCCTCTTTAATTTTCTTATTCTTAGCTAAAGTAGTCTTCAAAAGCTCGTTGAAGGTATCTGGCAGTTCTTTTTCCAGTATCTTAACACCTTCTTCTGTAATACCTCCTTTTGTGGCCACTCGTGAAATTACTTCTTCAAAGCCCATATTTCTTTCATAAAGGAGATTTGCAGTGCCATAAAGAGTCTTTATAACCATATCTTCAACTTCTGCTTCTGTAAAATTACTATTTTTAACACCTGCTTCAGTAAATTTCATGAAGATTTCGGCAATGAATGCAGGAGCACAGCTTGTTAAGTCAGATCCTGCTTCAAAATTTTCTTCCTCAACAATTTTTACATCACTGATTGAGCTGAAGAGATTATTTACAAAATCTGCTTCTTTTTCACTTACTTTTTCGTTGTGGCAGATAAGAGAAACACCTTCGTTAACTCTGGAGGTTAAACTAGGTATGACTTTGGTAATTTTCCCGGGAAATGCACTTTTAACGTTATCCATAGTCAAAGCTGCTGCAATGTATGTAATATGGGAATCTTCTGATAGTTCATCTTTCATTTCTTTAATTACTTCTTTTACTGCAGATGTACCCACAAAAATGAATATTTTATGGCATTTCCCTGCTAAATATGCATTGTTATCTGTAATTTCAATTTCAGGATATTCTTTTTTAATATCATCCAGTTTGCTCTTTGTTCTATTTGAAACAATAATTTGATCAGGTTTTACAACTTTAGAAGATAGAAAACCTTCTATGATCATGCTACCCATGCTTCCGTAACCTATAAATCCAATTTTAGACATATTTTATTCCTCTTTTTATTTCTGTCCACCGTAAATAGAAAATATCCCATATTTATAATAACAGTCGACATTATTGAAACCGGCGGATTTCAGTAATTTTAACTGGTTTTCAAGTTTATCAGGATTATTATCAAGATTATTTTTATACTGGTCTGGTATATTCTTGAAACTTTCTAACTGATTTGTTCTGGTTTCATTTTCTATTATCCATTCTTTCCAGAGCTTGAGATACCAGTTCTCTAGACTTTCTGTTGGAGCAAGTACAACATCTATATTTAAAAAGAATCCCTTTGGATTCAGATGATTATAAATATATTCAAAGAGAATTTTCTTTTCATCTTCCTGCAGGTGGTGTATAGCTAAAGATGAAACAACAAAATCAAAATTTTTAGATAATAAATCAATGTTGACAAGTTCCTGGAATGTAGTTTGAATAAATTTTAAACCAGGATATGATTTAAGTCTATTTTTTGCATTTTCAATCATTTCTGAAGATCCGTCAATTAAAGTTCCTTCAAGGTTTGCATCAACTTTTAGAAGTTCATGAGTTACTCTACCATCACCACATCCAAGTTCGAGGACTTTTATAGTTTGGTTGTTGTCTGCTAAAAAGTGGTTATATAGTGATTTCATTATTGCAAATAGTCTTTGTCTCTCCAGAATGTACATATCTGCATTTTCGATAAATTCTAATGCTGATTGCTTATTTTTCCATTTAGATTCTTCAAACTTGCTCATATAGACCATCAAGTATTTCAGTCATTTTTATAAATTTATTTTCTCTAAATATATTAAATTTAAGTTTTCAGTTAATTTTTCGGTTTTAAATTCTTTGTAACCAAGTTTTTGATATAATTTTAGATTCTTCTCACCGGCGAATCTATGATTCGCGGCCCAAAAAATCTATGATTTTTTGACGGCTTTTATGGCCTGTAATAAGCTCAAATTTTTGACAGTCCTTAAAAATGCTCTCTATTTCTCTGATTAAGTTTGTTCCAATCCCTTGATTTTGAAATTCGGGGTGAACAATGAGTTTTCCAATGTAGCATGTTTTAGAATTGATTAATAAAGCTCTTACTGAGCCAATTATCTTCTCATTCTCAACTACCTTGAGGAATACGTGGTTTTCAAATTCTTCTTCTACCTCTTTTAGTGTTTGAACTAGGGGAAGAATACTGAAATCATCATAAAGCTCAGCTTCGCTTTTATATGCCAGTTTCTGTAATAAGAGTATTTCTTCCAGATCTGAAAATTCAGCTTTTTTAATTATCATTTTAACCAACTTTACTTATGAATTTAAAGTTAATAATGGATTTAACATATTAAAAAATCGATAATAATCGAGCAATTACTTAGCTGTAATTTACTATTTAAAATGAATTATATAGAATCTATTAAAAATTCTCCAAATTCTATACATATTTTAGTTGGGTTGAAATTCATCTTATATTTTAGAATTATTATTTTGGGTAGTAATTAATAATTTTAATTATTTTAAAATATAGTAAAATAAGTAGTATATTTTTTATTTCGACTGCCATAAGATCTGAGCTTTTTAGTGATGATCATGTCTAAATTGCTATGATTTGTAGAACTCAATTTTAAGTCCATTATAAATAATAAAATTATGGAGTTAATATGTATTTAAACGCATTTTTAAGCCTTATTTGGAATATATAATTATTTTATGGACATTGAATTTTATATTAATATTATTTAACAGTTCATTTTCATTTATTCCGGATTTAAATTCGTGACATGTCTTTGAATTTTTACATTTATTAAAATAAAAAACTTTTTAATATTCCTTTTTACACAATTTAAATTACTTTAAATGATTTTTTGCATAAAATGCCATTTTTTAAGCAGATTAGAGCTTATATTGTAAAAATTATAACGTTTATATGTGACGAATAATAATATATTATAATGTAGTAATACAAAATTAAGAAAATTTATTAAATGGAGTTAGTGACATATGTCGGATACAACAATTTTAATTGTTGAAGATGAAGCCATGACTGCAATGAATCTCCAAAATTGGTTTGAGTTTTGGGGATATAATGCCCCTATCATAGCATGCTCCGAAAAAACAGCTCTTAAAAAAGTTCAGGAGATAAAAATAGACTTAGCACTTATAAACATAGAACTTGGAAATATGAATGGTCGAATAAATTTTGCTAAAGAAATAGCCGATAATTTTGATACAGCCGTTGTATATATAACCCCCTATTTCAATAATGAAATAATGCAACATATGAGGGCTACAAAACCCTATGGATATATTTTTAAACCTCTTGAAGAAAATCAATTAAAATATACAGTTGAAAACGCTCTTTACAAAATGAAAATATATAAAAGGTTTATTGCAAGTAAATAAAGAAAAAGTAATTATTTTTTTTTCTTTTTATTTCTTTAAAAAGATCTAAAATCTTTTAATAGAAGATTACAGTTCTATTAAAAGAACTTATTTTTAACTCATCGCTAAAATTATAGATTAAAAGAACTTATCTTTTCCATAATTCTATCGCTTAAAAATTCAGAGGATATAAAATTAGGATAGACTGGAAGCCTTT
>DADN01000288.1:16871-17140 GCA_002509665.1 Methanobacterium sp. UBA8 | reverse complement strand
CCCCAGTCATCAGCACCTGCAAGGAGAAATACCTGTGCATTATGGTTATTCAAGTTTGGAGGTACTTGAACTCCTGTATTTGGGAATAAAAGCCGGGTTACAGCAACCATTTTTATCATTTCAATTACGGATGGTTCTTTCCATGATTCCATGGGGATTCCTGGTTTTGGCTTGAAATTTTGAATAATTATCTCCTGAATATGGCCGTATTTGTCATTTATACGTTTTATTTCAAGGAGTGATTCGGCTCTTTCTTCTATTGTTTCTCC
>DADN01000288.1:0-16799 GCA_002509665.1 Methanobacterium sp. UBA8 | reverse complement strand
GCCCATAGATGCATTTACTTCTTTTAATACGTTCAATTCTTTCTTTTTTAGAACTCCAGGATTGCTGTGGGGTAAAAGTCCTGTATTTTTTAAGGTCTCATCACAGATAAAATAAAGATAATCTAACATGTTTGAGTACCCTTTATCCTCAAGCGCTGCGTTTACTTCAGAAGTTTCTTCGGGACGTTCTCCAAAGGTAAAAAGAGCTTCTCTGCAATTATATTTATCTGCTTCCTTTAAAATATCAAAAATTTCAGGGTAGTCCATTAAAATTTGTGCTTCTTTATCATCAGGAGTTTTTTTAAAGGTACAATATCCGCATTCATTTCTGCAGATATCTGTGAGCGGTAAAAAGACATTTTTGGAATATGTAATTGTGCCAGTATTCCTTTTGGACTCTGCAGTAGAAATTAAAGATATGATATCTTTACCTTTTGCATTTAAAAGGGATAATATTTCTTCTTTTGAGTATTCAGGCATGTTATCATCCACTTGTAAAAATAGTAATTTAAAAGTTTATAAAAAAAGATTGTGAAGTTTCATTCCATATTTGCAACAACAACTTCAACAAACTGGGGACCTATTCCACTTTTATCTTTCCATGTAACGATAAAAGCTCCAACATTATCAATGAGGCCTAATGCATATGCTACATTACAATTCATGGCTTCTAAAGATTCTTTAAGTAGGTAGACTCCAGTAATGTCAGTTTCACTTGGAATGTTAATGCTTTCTCTTATCCTTTCGTCCATTATTCCGATGATGTTTCCGCCTTCTTCAGAAAACATATCTATCTGGCGCGCATCGAGATTTTTTAAAAGATTTGAAAGAACTTCATCCAGTTCTTCATTGAATTGTTTTCTTGACATTCCTCTTACAATGAGAATATTATCTGCATCTATAGCAGGTTTTGATCCATGGAATGCTTCTAAATCACCCATTACCTGACCTGCAATTTTGTGTATTGGCTTCACGTAGTATCCTCTCCAAAATGATCTCAGTTACAAATTGTTTTAGCAGACTGATTATTTTCTTCTATACCTTCAATTTCGTACTTTAGCTCACCTAACATTGCGACTTTTTCTGCAAATGCGTTATGGCGGTGTATACTTTCTTCATTTATCTGTCTTACAGTTACTAGTGTATCATCTGGAAGGTGAGAATATTCCTCCACGATCTTCTGCACCATATTTCTTACGCAGTCTTCAACAAACATTGGATGTTCATGCGCATGGACCACAACTGCATTTTCATCAGATCTCTTAAGAAGTTCACATACTGAAGAGCTCATTGAGTCTTCTATAATCCTTATAAGGTCTTCACCACGGATCATATGCTGTTCTGGGACTTCTATCATGATCATCCCTCTGCCTCTCTGGTTGTGTGATGCAAGAGATACAGTATTTAAGACTTTTTCGGCTGTTTCTTCGTCTAGAAACTCAAGAAGTTTCTGTCTTGAACTTTCTTTTATAGATTCCTGTGCGCAAGGGCATGCTGTCATTCCGACGACCTCAGCACCGATCATCCTTCTTATTACAACTTTATCTCCATCTCTGTAACCGCTGGCATCTGCCATAATTTTGGTCATTTCTTGAGTTTTCATTTTTGTAACAGGAGACTTTTTTATGAACATGAAATCGCTTTTCATGCTTACTTCTGCCCTTCTTGCGTATTTGTGTTTTTTAAGAAGAAGACTTACTATTTCAGCACATACATTTTCTATTTCAACTGCTGTACTTTCCATAGCTTCTTGAAGAACTTCGCTAATAGCTTCTGGGTTCCTGGACATGTGGATCCCTCTTTGCGTACTTGGAAGATCCACAAAGGCATCGAAGGTAGGTAGAAGTACTATGGGTCTTTTCCCTTCTCTTTCAATTTTTAAAAGTTTTTTAACCCCGCTAACTCCGACCCTTGTAAGATGTACAGGGATAGTGGGTACTTTATCTTGTGTGTCTGGAAAACATGTGATAGACAAAATTTTTCACCCCGATTGATAATCCTTTAGTATTTTAGAACTTAAATGTTTAAGTAGATCATAAATTAACTAATTTTTAGTAATACTAAACTATCAATATTGAATATGCTGATGTTTAATATATCTAATTTGATAATCAATTTCTTATATCTTTAGTTTTTTAATTATTTATAATTTTAAATAATGATTAATGATTTATAAATGTAATTAAATAATCATTAAATCTTTATTAAAATCGTTTTCAAAATAAAATAAAATAAAATTTAGTATTGAAATAATTTAAATGGAAGCATATTTGCATCACTTAGATAAAAACTTAAATTTTGGTTATTATATCTTTAAATTCTTCGGGGGTCATGTCCTTTAAATTGTCTAAGGTAACAACATTTGCATCGTAAATCTCTTCTGCTCTTTTACCAAGAAGTTCGCTTGCTTTATCTGATTCAATAATTACTAAAATCTTTTCTAAGCTAAGGCTGCTCATTTTTCTATTTATGTCATTTTTAACGTGTTCTATTTTCTTCGAAATTGCTCCTAACGCAGCTTCAGGAATTTTAGGATTGATAATCTTCATATCTTCTACTTCAAGAGGTACACCTGCAACAAGTATCTGATGGGCGTCAACTCCGAACTTGGATATCATTTTTCTAAAGTTTCCTTTACTTGTTAAAATTAAAAGACCTTCAGATAATTTTTTAATCTCTTCTTCAATACTTTCTTTTTCGATGACTCCAAAATTCGCAAGCATGCCGTCTATTTTGTTTCTTACACTTATAATTTTCCCGCAAAATAAGTTTGCATCATTTTCATTTAGTTTATGGGAGGGCCTGCTTGAATAAATAAATTCTTCGGCCTCAATGAGTTCATCTAAAATTTCTCCAAAGAGCTTAACGTTTATATTTCCTTCCTTTGGAGTTTTAAATTTTTCACCTGTGGTTTTAGATTTTCCTGCTTCTTCAATTAGTAATTGAGCTTGATGAAGTCTAAGTTTTTCCATAAATATCACCGTTAATTAAATTGTAGGGGTAAAATAATTCTTTGATGTGTTAATGTTTATCTAACCTTAATTTATATTTCCTCATTGATTAAGATAAGACCTAAAATTCATAAAATGGCGAAAATACATCTTTTATTTTATTAAAAGTATTCTTTGTACTTTCTAAAACTTTCAGTTCATGTTTATAATTATCATGGCTTATATTATTTAGTGCGTTTATCATTTTAACATTACACCGTGAAAGAATGTTTAAGTTGTATCCTCCTTCTAAAATAAGTGCTAATGGGCCTGCAATGCTCATCATTTTATCTGCTGTATATTCATAGAACTCATCAGTAAGAGATAAACTTGAAAGTGGATCATCTGTATGTCCATCAAACCCCACATCCATAAAATAAAAATCTGCATTAAATTTAGAAGCGGCAGGTTCAAGAATTTTATCTAGAATGTAAATATAATCCTCTGTAGTTGATCCTGGAGCCATGGGAATGTTTAAATTATAGCCCTCACCATCACCAGCACCAATTTCTTCTACAAATCCATCTCCAGGAAATAATGTTCTAGGATTTTGATGGATGGAGATATAAAAAACATCTGGATCGTCGTAGAATATTTCTGATGTTCCATTTCCGAAATGGACATCAAAATCAAATATAAAAAATTTCTTAATTTTTCGTTCCTGCCTTAAATATTCTAAAGCTATAGCGAGGTTATTAAATATGCAAAATCCCATGGATTTATCTCTTGTCGCATGGTGTCCTGGTGGTCTTAAAATTGCATATGCACTTTTGTATCTATTTAAAACTAAATCAGCTGCTTTAATTGCTCCACCGGCTGCAAGTTTTGCAATTTCGTAGGTTTGGGGAGATGCATACGTGTCATAGTCTATATATCCTCCTCCGTTCTGGCAGAACGATTTAATGTGTTTAACGTGAGATTTGGAATGAACTCTTAGAATATCTTCTTTTGTTGCGGCTGGAGGGCAAATGCAATGGATTTTATTGAGGATACCTTCGTTTTTTAAAGAATTAATTATGGCATTTAAACGTTCTTTATTTTCAGGATGGTTTCCAGTATCATGCTTTTTATAATCCTTGCAGTAGACAAGTGCATTCAACTTAAACACCTATTTTTTATTTATTATATCTTTATTGTATACAGTTCATCACGTCTTTCTATTTCTTTACCTCTTAAGCAGTAAAAGGATAACTTCATGTCATATTTTTGATGTACACTGCAATCTTGAGGACATCGGCATATTTTCTCATCTATTGGGCACATACTTTTACCTAAAATACAGAAAAGGAGTTCTTTGCTCTTTTGTGTACAGGTATTATATGTTGGACATTCATGGCAGATACACTCCTTCTTTAACTCTGCAATGAATCCATTTCTATCTGCAGGACTCATTTTATTTAATTTGGTTGTTAAATCCTCAAATTTCATAATCCTCTCAGGTTATATTTTTGAAATTTGAATGTATTAAATGATGCTGTAAATTTAATAAAAATTCCATATAACCAATAAAATTAAAATGTGTTTACTGCAGTATATTTTAATATAAAACGCCAGGAATGGGATAAGTATGGAATGCAAGTATTTTGAAAAATTAAAGGATTATAATTATGGGGATTTAATAGCTGAAACAGGCTACTGGGTTATATTACTTGCGCCTGATCAAAGGAATCTTGGAACATGTGTTGTAGCTTTAAAAAGGTTTGAAGGAGATTTAGCTGGATTAAATGATGATGAATGGCATGAATTTAGTAAAATTGTTAAGAATTTAGAGTATGCACTTAAAACGGCATTTAATTCCACCATGTTTAACTGGGGCTGCTTGATGAATTCTTCCTACCTTGAAAATCCTCCAAATCCTCATGTGCACTGGCATATGATACCGCGATACAAGGAAAAAACGGAATTTGCAGACCTTACTTTTGAAGACCCATGCTTTGGATCCAGCACAATGAAAGCAAAAGGAGGTATCCGTAAAGTTGCAGAAGATGTCCGGATAAAAATAATTGAAGAAATAAAAAATAATCTTGAGATATAAACGTTAATAGCAGATAATCCTAATTTTTTTAATTAATTTACTCAATTGAGTTCTTATTTTTACCCATTAAAATTAATCCAAATATTGCTGTAAAGCAAACTACTGTATAAACGAGGAATGCAGTATTTAAACTTTTTAAAAATGTCATATAATACTGGAACGTTATCTGGACATTTCCGAGATACACTGCAAAAATTAGGAGTACAACTCCCATACTCAGCAGCTGTCCTGTAAATACCATTGTTGAAACAGTTGCAGAGGCAGTTCCATAAGTTTTTTTGCTTACAGAACTCATACTTGCATTTGTGGCGGGGGATGAAAAAAGTGCCAGGCCAGTTCCAACAAGAATTAATCCAAAAATTATTTGGTATAATGGAGTATTTTCATTTAGGAAAATGAACAAAGAAAGTCCAATAGTTGTAATAGCCATTCCTATGGATGTAATTGTGCGAGTTTCAACTTTATCTGATATTCTTCCTGCAAAAGGGGATAAAACAGCTACTGAAAGGGGTTGTAAAACCAGTATGATTCCTGCAGTATTTGGGCTCAGTAGTTTTAGGTATTGAAGGTAAAGACTCAACAAATAAGTCATTGCAGAAGTTCCAAGATTAATTATTAAGATGGAAATTATTGAAATAGTAAAAAATGTGTTTTTAAAGATAGAAATTCTTAAAAGAGGATGTTTTAATTTAGTTTCGTATTTTATAAAAATCAGAGTTCCTAAAAGGCCAATTAGTATTAGATATTTACCAGTATTTCCATCGGGAAGTGTGGAAAATCCCTGCATCAATGTTACCATTATGAAAATGAAAAGTACAGCACCTACAAAATCGAAATTTTCTCCTTTACATCCTGCCCATTCTGATTTAAACTTCAATAAAATGATTGCGAGTATTAAAATGCCAAAGGGAATGTTAAAAATAAAGATGGTTCTCCATCCAAATTGTTGAATTAAAAACCCTCCCAGTATTAAGCCGCTGAAAATTCCAGTGTAAACTGATGTAACATAAATTCCATATGCTCTTCCTCTTTCTTTTTCTTTAAAAACTGAAGAGATAAGGGCTATTCCAGTTCCAAAAATCATTGAACAGCCCATACCCTGTAAAAATACGAATACGAGGAGTAAAATCTCGGAAGGAGTTATTGCAGCAAGAAATGATGCTGAAGTAAAAATTGCGACACCATAGGTAAAAATTTTTTTTCTTCCATGTATATCGGCTAATCTTCCAAAAGGAAGTATGAATGCTGCGTTAGCTAAAATAAATACCGTTGGAATCCAACTTAATAGAATAGCATTTAAAGCGAAATCTGTACCAATGGATGGAATGGCAATATTCAGGGAAGTTCCCATAAATGGTACAAGGAAAGAGCCAAGTGCCACAGTGATTAAAACTATGTTTTTAAGCTCGTTATTTTTCATTTTATAGTTCCAAAATAATTGATCACAATTTAAATTTATTTTCAGATTGGATCTAGAGTTCTAATTCTTTAAATGAGATTATAATTTTTGTTATGTGCTATTTGTAATTTGTTATACAAATTAATTAATATATTCTATCTATTTAATGAGATATAAAAAATAGAAGTTTGTTAGGGTTAAAAATATAGTTAAAGATACAAGATTTTGATTTACAAGACGTATTGCATTCTTCCTATCTTCTGTTCTTATTAAATAGCTTAATAAGGCAAGACTAAGTGGAATTATTGAGATAAGTGCAATAACTTTAAAATTTAAAATTGAGGGATACAAACTGGTACTTGATATACTTAAAAAAGCCAATGTGGCAAGTATTCCTGAAACCGCAATTATTTTAAAACCAAATTTACGTCCCTTAGATACAACCCAGGTAATTTTACCTCCAAGTTTATCTCCTTCCATATCTGGAATTTGCACTGCACTGATGAACAACATCTGGTAAAACAGGAGAGGTATTGAAAAAATAATAAAAGGCATGTCTATTGTTCCCATTAATGTTAAGTAGCCTATCGCTGGCATCACGAAACCTGCAGAGATGGTCGCAAGTTCTCCGAGTTTATTATAAGATAATTTGAGGGGAGGGGCAGCATAAAACCATGCTAAAAGGTTCGAAAATACCATAAACAGGAAAAACCACACTGAATAAGAAAATAATGCCACGAATAAAGCAGCAATGGTTAAAGATAAGCTTAAAAGCGCAATTGAAAACCATTTTGAGAATTTTTTAAGTTCTGGATTTTCAACTAGAACTCCGCTTCCACCAGCAAACTGGCTTGGTTTACCATATTTATCTGCCTCTAAATCAAAATAATCGTTGCTGTAATGCATGGAAAGCTGTGCAGTAAATAAAATAGCATAACCCAGTAAAAATTTGTTTAAAGAAAATTCAGCATTCAATAGAACTGCAAGGAATGCTCCAATACAAAAATACAGAAAGCTTCCCAGTAAAAAATGAAAACGTCCCAGTTTAACAATTTTAATGAGTTTATCATAATTTAAATTCATGACATATCCCTCTAAACTACATGATTTATGTTTATCAAATGTTATATTACTTTTTTATTATATTTGTAATATTAAATTTTAGGTCTTTGCTTGTGGGTATAATTATTCCATAAATAACTGTAATTTGGATGGTTAAGACACCAATTTCTTAGATTAGCAGACTTTTACGTGTATACTTGATATTAAAATAGAATTAACTGTTATAATGGAGTTACTGGGGTAACTTTATTTTTTAACTTGCTTTTTTTTTATTCATGGATAATAATTACAATGTATTTTAGGTAATTAGTATTACTAAATTATAAATAGTTATGATTACATATTAGAAATAGACTAGTTTTGGGAGTTTGAAGGAAATCCCTATAGTTTCCTGAACTTTCGAAAATATTTCGATTTTCGAATGCCGGTGGAAACGTAGCTTACGGAAAACAAAGTTTTTCGTGCCAATGAAACCGATGGTTTCGTGGCCCCCAAACGCTTTGCGTTTGATGGCTCCAAAAACCGTAGGTTTTTGAGAGTTTCCTCGGCCCCGAATGTAAAGTATTCGAGGGTCCAAACACCTAGCATTCGAAAACCTACGGTTTTCGATGTTTGAGGAACGTAGNNGTTCCTCAACCGCAAAAACATAGTTTTTGCATGCGTCAAAAACATTGTGTTTGACAGTGTTTGACGGCCAAAAAAAATAAAAAATTTTTTGGAGGTAGATTTTTATGGCAGAAATGGAAGGAGATATGAGTGAAATAGCTGATGTAATTAAAACAACCATAGATGAACTTTTGAAAGTCCTGGCTACTGATAATGTAATAGGAGAAACAATGGAAGTAGGGGATAAGGTAATAATTCCAATAACTAAAGTAGGGTTGATGTTTGGAACTGGTGCTGGAATGGGAGGCATGCGCGATAATAAAGGTAGAGGTGCAGGTGCAGGTGGTGGAGCAGGAATAAGCCCGGTATCTGTAATAGTTGCATTTAAAGATATAAAAGGTCCAGAAGGTGTTCAAATATTATCTGTACATGGTATGGGACCTCTAGCTAAAATGGCAACAGATGTAGGACACGGCATTAAAAAAATGGTGGAAGAAGAAGGCGGTCCTGAAGGCGTAATGAAAAAAGGAATGAAAATGGCCAAACAAGGAAAAGAAGAAATGGGAGGTCAAGGTGGAGAAAAATCGGAAGGAGTAACACCTCGTGGCCCTGGTTCAAAACCTAGAATGTAATCTTAAAAGTTGAGGAAAATCTCTGATTTTCCGAACCTTAAAATTTTAAAGAGTGATCATAAGTGGTAAACATCATTGCAGCCATCATAATCCTTATTATAGTACTGATTATAATAGGGATTCTGGTGGTTCCTTTTCATATTTCTTTGGAATTATTCAGGCAAAATAAAGTTAATCAGGGCTATTTACGGATACAGTGGTGGAAAATTAAAGTTATAGATCGAGAACTTATACAACCCAAGAAAAAAGAGAAAGAAAAAAAGCCTAAACGTAAATTCGATATTAAAAAACTTCTTGATGTACTTCCAGATATGCTTCCAAAAGTCATTCCTGATTTTATAGAATCTTTACCTTACTTTATGGATATAATGGAGTCATCTTTAAGATCTATTTCTATAGAAAGAATCGCATTTAATCTTATTTTTGGATTGGGAGAAGCTGCAGATACTGCCATGGTTGGAGGCTTTTTCTATTCTATAACTGCAATCTTAAATGTAATTCCAAACACATATTTCTCGGTAGAGCCTGATCTTAGAAATGAGAGACTGGAAGGTTCATTAAATGTTAAAGTGAAATTAAGACTACTTAGGATTGTTGCAACGTCTTTAAGGGTTTTAACTAAAAAGCCAGTTAGGTCTCTTCTTTGGGAACTTAGAAAGTTGAGAGGAGTGTTTGTTTAAATGAATTTTTTAAGCAGGCCAAAAAAAATATTTAGCCGCGAAAATAGGGATAAAAAAGATGTATCATCCATGTTTAAAGAGTTTTGCGGAAATTGCAGTATTGAAATGCCTAAATGGGATAAAGTAGTTGGGAAACCAATTAATGCAGCGGATAGAACTA
Source organism: Methanobacterium sp. UBA8 (assembly GCA_002509665.1). Classification (GTDB taxonomy): domain Archaea; phylum Methanobacteriota; class Methanobacteria; order Methanobacteriales; family Methanobacteriaceae; genus Methanobacterium_D. The sequence goes on along the minus strand of DADN01000288.1, from coordinate 7,235 downwards.
TTTATCCAATAATTGATGTTGTAACTGTGGGAAATAATATGCCTCCTTTTAGGGGAATAGAAATTTTTCCTATTGCGCTGGTAATTGAAGAGTCCGGAGAAAAATATGCAGTTTCACTTACTGGAGAAGAAATTAATTCTGATGAATTTATAGAGATGGTCTTTAAAAAAAATAAAAAACAGTAATTACCATCTATTTTTTGAGGTTAAAAAATAAGTAGTAGTTTACTTTTGAGAATTAAATTTCGTTATTTTCTTCTTCTATGATTTCGGAAGAGCCAAGATCTTCTTTTACTATATTTAAAACGGTTTGAGTATATGTTCTCTGTACATCTGGCTCTTTTAGGAGTTCTTTTATGAATGCGTCAAGTTCGGTCGTATCCCTGAATTTTGCTATTAATATGGCGTCATATTCGCCAGTAACATCGTATATACCAAGTACATTTTTGTTATAAGCGGTTTTATCTTCCCAATTTCGTAAAACTCCGCCTTTGACTTTAACGCCAATTACAGTAGTTAATTTATATCCCACTTTAGAGTGATCTAGAAGTGGAACAAATTTTTTGATGATTCCTGTTTTTGTAAATTTATCAACTCTGTTGTGAACTGTACCTACGGATATGTCTAATTCACGTGAAATCTTCCTGTAAGACATTCTTCCGTCTTCATTTAATAAGTTAAGAATTTTCCTGTCAATTTCATCTAGTTTGGTTGGTCCCTCGTCATCTCTCATTTTTATCACTGTATTTTAATTAATGAAAATTATGAACAATGTTTACATATTATTAATTTATAATTTAAATACGTTGTACATTCTTATAAAATTAACTGGTTTAATGATAATTATTAAAAACAAAAATATCGCTTTCAGGAAAATCTAAATTTTATGAAAAAAATAAAAAAGAAATTGGTTTATTCTGAAGGTTCTTGTATTAATTCCTGATAACTTTATATCTTTTCTTGGGACAAGAATAACAGTGATAAGGATCTTGCATAGAACAGTGAGATGTATGATAGTACTAAGATGAAAAGCACTGGAATTAATATAATACCAATAATTGTAATGGCGAGTACAAATGTGATAGCTACTGCAATTAAACCGATAATTAAAGAGACTAATACCACTACGATATACCAAATTATATAATCTGCCCATCCAATCTGGGATATATGATCAATTATTTCACTGAGTCTAAAGGCTGCACCAAATTCACCGTCGTTATATGCCAAATTGGCCACTGCAATAATCTCTATAAAACCTATAATAATGGCTAATATCACATAAATTATGTATCCTAGAATTAATGCATATAAAGCAGCTCCAGAAAGCATACCTGCATTCATGATTACATTTTGACCTGCTCCTAAGCCTACAGCTATTATCCAAACTGGAATACTGTAAATTATTCCTACTACGAATAGTTTAAGACCCTCGATGAATAATTCACCAACATCATCAAAATTAGGGAGTTCTGATATTCCGGCTAAATTTGATTTTAAAGCTCTTAAAAAGTAGCCCATACCTATAAAATTCACCACGGGGATAATCATTATTATTCCTAGTATCAAAAGCTTTCCCAAATCTGATGTAGGATATCTAACACTATCGGATATATTTTCTCCTATGTCCATATTTATTTACCTCCTTTTTAATTTTAACATAAGGCAATTTGTTATTTGAATCATTCATTTATATAAAGATAATGTTTAGCAAAATAGAAAGGTTAATAGATATATATGTTGTAAAAATGCATTTTAGATTTAAAATAAAAAAAATAAAAAATGTAGGTTTATTTATTTTCCTGGAGATACAGCTTCTGCTTCTGATGTAGCTTGTTCTGTTGGTGTGAACAGTAATGCTAACGATCTTGAGCAGAATAAGTAGTAGTATGGAATAGTTATTAGCAATCCTAAACCTAAGAGAATGATGCCGACAATTCCTGCAACGATTCCTGCAATGATCATTACTATGTACCATATTATGAAATCTACTAATCCAATTCTGGATATATGATCCCTCATTTCACTGAATCTAAATGCTGCAGTAAATTCACCATCATAGTAAGCCATGTTTGCAATTCCTAGTGTAGATAAAGGTATACCTATAAAAAGTGCATAAAGCGCAGAAACGATTATCCCGACAAAAGCTAATCCTATTAATCCTGAAATTCCATCTATAGAAATTCCTGTGCTGAGATATGCAGCTGCTGTAATTGCTGGCGCTGCTAAAACTATCAAGATTATAATTGCTGGAATGAAATAGATTAAAGAAACCAAGAATACTTTTATACCCTCAATAATCATTTCTCCCCATTCATCAAACTCTGGAAGCTCATCTGAACCTCCTATGGATGCTTTTATTGCCCTTAACATATAACCATATACTATAAAACTTACAATAAGTCCAATAAGGCCACCTATAAGTCCTACACGNNATTACTAAAAATATAACAAATTTTTTCAAGTCTTGAACTGGATATTTAATAGCATCTCCTACTATGTCACCTATGTCCATATTTAATACACCTCCTTTTTTAATTTTGGCATAAGCCGATACTTTATATTACCTTTCAATTATATAAAAGATGATGTTTAATAAAAATAAAAAAAGTTAATAATTAAAAAGTAGATATTTAAGTTTGCTTGCTTTTGTTTTCAGTGAATAAGTGATTTTCAAGATGTTTGTATAATATTCTATTTTCAATTAAGATTACAAATTAGGGCAAAAATTTAACTACTATAATGAAAAATCATATTTAAGGTTAATTATACTTTGATTTAAAACCGAAAAAACAAAAATAACTGGCTTTAATCAAATATTTACATTTATTCCAGAATTAAACAATGTTTATTGCACATATACAAAGTGCAGGTGACCAAATGAAATGGGGAATAGTTATTGTAGTAATCTTACTGCTTGTTGGGGCTTATATCTATGTTTCAAGTGTAAACGGAGATATAGAACCATTAGGAAGGCTAGGATTTGTTAAACTTGCAAATCCAGATATGTATCCTGGACATCCACACTCCCAACTACTTGCAAAATATGCAGAAGAGAGAGGGTCAAAATGTGCTCTGGTTGTACACTTTGCTGGAAGTTCAAACTATCGCAGCTATAAAGAAGGAGATGTATACATAATTGAACTGGCATTCCATGATACTCAAGGTAATGGTGCTGCAGGTAATGTAAACTATTTGGATTCACTTAAAGTTGCTTTATTCGGCGTTCCTGATGGTAGATATACATACAAATCAGATGGGAATGTCTATAACACCTATGAAGAGGCAATGGCTCATGTCAATGAACTTGCTAAGGAACATGGTCAAGTAGGTCCTATTCCAATGGTATGGCACGGAACAGCAAGAAGCGGGAACCCTATAATAACTCAGGGCTGCGGATATCCTCTGTTCTTTGATGTAGTGAGAAGAGAGTATGGAATAATCCCAGCATATTATTACACGCTTAAAGGTATGCTTTTACCGTACTTTGATAATCCTTACAGAAACTTCGAGCTGTCGCACGCGTCCCAGCTCCAGTATTATTATACACATGGACTGATTAATTATGAATAAATTCATTTTTAATCATTAAAATTATTTTTTTTAAGTTTTTACTTCTTTTTAGATTTAATAAATATAGTGGGCTTGTTTAATTATAAACAACTATTTTTTCAATTTTTAAGCACAAACCTATTTCTTAAGACTTTAAAAATTAAGACCACAATTGCACTTATATGCTATTTACTAATAGTTAATTAAGATTGTACGCTTCATTTAAACGTGAAATGATTTCTTTTAGTTTATCCACAGGAGCATCTGTTTTAATACCGGTAGGTTTAAAATGAGTTCTTGATACAAAATAGCCTTCTTCTTTAACTGATTCTAAAACAGCATCAAGACGAGGGGAGCTTGTTTTCATTTTTTTACAGATCTGGTGAAGGTCATAAAAAGTTGCAGGTCCATTTGATTCTTCATATGTCATATTTAGAAGTTTAGATGCTTTCTTTTCCTGATTTATCTTTGTATTTTCCATATTTTTTAGCATTGCTTCTATAAACTGTTGATCTAAAATACTGCCGCACCAGAGGGGCCCTACGGTCTTAAAATCTTTACCACATACTGGACAAATAGAACTGGTTTTTGGAGTTATGCCATGAATTACAGTCCTGTTAAGACAGTTTTCACAGTGCAATATATATCCTATGTCCTTTTTTAGTGATTCATCTGTTATTTTTGCTCCTTTTTTGACCCTTGCATATATTCTCATGTAATGCTCAGTACTGTGTGAAAATAATATCTCAATGCACTTTTTATATTTGGAAAATGTCCTCGCGATAAATCCTGCAAGAATTCTGACCCCCAATTCATGACAATATTCAGTTTTAAGTGGCATAGCACCGTATTTTCTAACACATGGATCTTTATAGGTTCCGCATAATCCTGAAGTGTCAGTAGCCGTTGCGCAGATCATTCCATCTGCTTTTAAACTAATTCCTGCAGATTCCATGTAATAAGAGGGAGTACCAAATGGATCTATATCTACAATGTCAAATTTTCCTTTGTATTTCCTAAGTAGAATATTTGCATCCTCTTTACATGTTTTTACGTTGTTTAAATCGTTTATTTCAATATTTTCATTTGCAAATTTGATTGCCAGTGGATTTATATCAGTTACAACTACACTGGAGACATTTTTTATCTCCTTTGCATATCTCACACCTCTGATTCCACTTCCTCCAAAAGCATCACATATGTTGATTTCATGCTCTAATCTTTCCTGATATGTTTTTATTGCAATTACAGATATGTCTCTGTTAAGTTCCATTACTGGATTGTAAAAAACTGGAGCTTTAGACGATATTTTATCAAATTCTGGAGTTTTAATCGTTACAAGCCCTTCCTGAATGATTTTCGTGTCCATAACCATTACCCTGTTTATAATTATTTTTAAAGTAGATCCGTTACATTTTTTAGAATTATTAAAATATAGTGAATTTATTTATTAATTTGATCTTTTATAACAAATTCATTTTCATTCCCTGAAATTAAATTACTTAAAATGTTGCAGTTAATTAGAAATCAGATTTTTATAGGAAAAAACTGAATTGTATTATAATTTAATTAGTTCTAACTTTAAAAATCATTTTTCTAAATATAGAAGTAAATATGATTTTATATAACTTATTTATGTTATAGTGAATAACATACTTTTTAAACTTAATAAATTTAGATTTAATGAAATTAAATCACGCAAATACATTTTATAGATCAATTAATCCTGATTATTTGGTTATTCATTATAAATTAAATGAATGTTATTAATAATTAAATACAAATAATTATACTCTAGTACTAGGGCTGAAGGAGGAATAATCATATCAAAAGTTCCATTTTTATATAATGCAGAATCTGGTGAAAATAGCTTGTGGAGATATATTGTTACAATTGTGGCAACATGGGGAACACAGGGAATAGTAGGGGTTTTCGTGGCCGTGCTTTTTGTAGTATTCATGATTATGCAAAATGGTAGTTCTGCAGTTAATTTAGATATTCAATCTGTTCAATCAAATTCTCTGTTTCTGGTAGCGCTGGCATTAATTGGCTTTGCAGTTTCGTATTTTGTTTTTTATCTTTGCACACGTTTTATACATCAAAGGCCATTCATATCGCTATTTACTACTAAATCTCGGATTAATTGGAGTAGCATATTAAAAGGAGCAGTACTATGGTTTTTAATACTGGGGATGTTAACGTTAATCTTCTATTTGATCAATCCTGCAAGTTATATGGTAACATTCAATCCGAGTACGTTTGGTTTACTTTTGATTTTAAGCTTAATAACGTTTCCAATACAGGCATCATTTGAAGAAGTATTTTTCAGAGGATATTTAATGCAGGGTGCGGGTTTATTAAGTAAAAAACCAATTATACCTATTCTGGTTACTTCATTTTTGTTTGGTCTAGGACACGTAATGAATGGAACGGGTATGACACTAAGTATCTTTCCATTAATTGAAACAGTCATAATTGGGATAGCACTGGGTACTATAACTTTGGGTGAAGGTGGTATAGAAACTGCAATTGGAATACATGTTGTGAATAATCTTTATGCGGTGCTCGTAGTCAGCACGCCCGATGGAATATTTGGTAATTTACCTTCTATCATGATGACGTCATCCAGTCCTTCTGGTGATATTCTTACAACAACAGCAGCAGCTGCAATTGCAGTAATAATTATATTCTGGAATAAAAAGGATAAATTAGTAGATATATTCAGATGGAAAGATGCAGAACCTAATTAGCTTATTTAAATCACATTTTATCTGTTTTTAGAAGGTATATAAAAATTAACTTGGGGAAATGTAACTTAAAATTAGTTAATTTTAGTTTAATTACTTTTTAATTTGGACTAATTTAAATTGAAAACGCATAATCAAATGATAAATTGGCATTCTATAATAAAAATTTGGATAACTCAAGCCACTTTAAATATTTGAAAGTTGAAATAAATATTATAAAAATAAATGATGGGTGAGATGATAATTGTTGTTTGATGTTTATCGTTTATTTTTATGGTGAATAACTAAATGTTTAGATTAACTAGGAGATTTGGATTTACATGCTTTAAACTTATTTACTCCATTATCTAAATTTATAAGTTTAATAAGAGGTTATTCACTATCTTTAAATTTATCGTTGATTAATTAAAGGTGATACTTGATGATACCAATTGCTAAACCATTCATTGGTGATGAAGAGATTAAGGAAGTAGAGGCCGTTTTAAGATCTGGATTCATTGCACAAGGGCCCAAAGTGGCTGAATTTGAAGAAAAGTTTGCAGAATATATTGGCACTAGACATGCCATTGCTACAAGCTCTGGAACCACAGCTTTACATGTCGCCCTTCTTTGTGCAGGAATTGGTAAGGATGATGAAGTAATAACCACTCCGTTTTCCTTTGCTGCAACAGCAAATTCTATCCTTTATGCTGGTGGAAAGCCTGTATTTGTGGATATAGACCCTAAAACATATAATATAAACCCTGAAAAAATTGAAGAAGCTATAACTGATAAAACAAAGGCCATAATGCCGGTGCATTTGTATGGACAACCTGCTGATATGGATCAGATATGTAAAATAGCCGAAGATTATGACCTTAAAGTAATAGAAGACGCTGCACAGGCCCATGGAGCAATTTATCATGGTAGAAAAGTTGGATCCATTGGAGATATGGCA
>DADN01000290.1 GCA_002509665.1 Methanobacterium sp. UBA8 | reverse complement strand
GGGGTTGTAATTTTTTAGAATTATTGGTAAATATTAATTTAATGCAAAATTAAGTTAAATTAAGTTAAAGTACAGGCATGACAATATTTCAGAACAAATTTACACTATTTTTTTAGTATTTACCTTAAAATAGCATTCCTCCCATATCATAGATGGTAACTTTTGTTTTACTCTCAGGATATTTTTCTAAATTTTCACCACACTTATGGCAGAAATGCGCCTTATATTGGTTCATAGTTTTGCATTTAGGGCAAAGTGTTTTAAAACAGGAATCATTATACATGATATTCTCCTAAACGTTCTAGGATTCGAGATTATCAAATAAATTGGAATCATAAAACTATCATTAGTAAGTAATATATAAATTTTATTAAGATAGGATCAATGTTGAATATAGATTTTCCAACTCTAATGATTTATATGCTTATTAAACTCTTAAACTGATTAAAACATCTGTTTAAGGAGGAAACATAGTGGCTAATTTGGATCCTGAACGGATGTCAAGTTGAATTATATGTGTGGGGTTTAGTTAAATAAATAGCCCCTTGCGCAAGAATTTCCAATATTTAAGAGGTATTCACGCCAGAAGAAATAGATGGGATATATTAATGTTATTTGATATATGGAATGGATTTATATGTTAAGGATATTAACTTTTTACCTTCTTTAGCCTCTTCAGTATTAGGATTTAATTCCAAAGTTTTATCAAAACATTTTTCTGCTTCTTTTAGTTTTCCCAGTTTTACTAAAATAAATCCTTTACCAATGAATACTTTCTCATTTTTGGATTTAAATCTAAAGATTTGTCCAAACATTCAATTGCATTTTCATATTCGTCTAGATGATATAATGAAAATCCTTTACCCCACCAAGCTAAATCATAATTAGGGTTTAATTCTAGTGTTGTTATAACAAAGCAAACTATCTTTAAATTTTTTTATAGTAATTAGAGCATTACCTTTGTTGTCCATGCTTCTTCATAATTGGGATCCATTTTGAGAGCTTTATTAAAATATCCAAGGGATTCTTCATATTATTCATGTTTTAATGATTTTAAACCTTTTTTGTTCAATGATTCCTTATTCATAGGCTTCCTTTTGAAATTGTCAAATATGCCCATTCTTAACACTTCCACTAAACGAGAATATACAGATTGTGCATTTCTCAAACCTTTTATTTTGTTTAATTCGTGTTATCAAAGTGTTCTTCTCTATTCTGGCCAATAAGTAACCAATCAATATTTTCATAATAGGTTAAGTTCCCGCCACATTCACATCTATCCATGAAATCATCAGGAGATTCACCTGGCTGGAGTTGATAATACTCATTACATTTATCACAGACAAGATAACCACCATTGGCAGGTTTTAAGTATTTTATTACATCAACAATATTTCTTAATTCGGATTTAAGGTAATTTTTCCCATAAAATACTTTATCAATTGACATAATTATTCCATTGAATGTTTCGGAAATTTCCAGATAGGTCCTTCCTCCAGTGGAATATATTTCAACTTTATATTTATATATAATTGGAAATATGGGGCTCTGTCAAAAACTTGGGGGTTAAGAGTCAAAAACCTTTTTCTGGTTTAGGATTTCTATTCTGATATTTATTCGCGACATTGCGCCTTTTTTAATCTTCATTATTCTTTTAATACTTTTAGGAAAGGTTTTTTGGAATTGGTTTTCCAATTTATTTGAAGTTCGTTCGATATTTTCATCTAAAAGGTACGAAAAGTATGTTTTAAAGTAAGGAATTAATGAATCCATGATAATTGATTGAATAACCTTTGAATAATCTTTTATTTGATTTAATATTTCATCCGTTCGGGTTCTAGCTTCTTTAAATGATTTACTGTTAAATAAACTGAATATTTCTAGTTTTTCTTGCCTTATATTATCTAATTCCACATCAGAAAGTTCATTATCTCGTATGTATTCTTTTATTTTCTTGTTTATGTTTTTAAACACATGAAATAAACACCATTGATGCTGAAACTCTAATCCTTCAATTATAGGTTTATATTTTTCATCTAAATCGCTTGTTATTGCTATTTTCTTTTGATTTCTGGTGGATTCCTCTAAAAACTTTTTTATGTTCGTGGAATTCTCTTTGGAGTATATTTCATCCGCAACGATAATATTCTGTTTGCTGTCGAATAAAGCAAAACGGTAATTCCAAAAGCCGTTAAGCTTAATCCACTCCACGTCAAAAATGTAATAGCCACTATAAAGATTTTTGTATTCTTTTTTTGGGATTTTATATCCTAGTATCCAGTTTTCAATTGTTTGTCGTGAAATACTGATTCCTGTGTCTTTTTTAATTTTATAGGCAATTTTACGGATTGATCCAAAGAATAAACCAGCTAAATCAATGCATTTGCTCTTGAATTCATTTGAAAAGTTACTATTATCATCTACAACTTCTGAAATATCTGTTTTAAACTTTTTACCACATTTTTTACACTTATACATTTGAATTTCAGCGTTAACAACTCCTTCATCATAAAAATAAAGTTTTCTTTCTTTAACTCCATTTTTAATCACAGATTTACTGAAGCATTCCGGACAAAAAGAAATCAACATCTCAATATGAAAAATATCCTTTTTATACCAAGTATTCAACGATTTAACAGCATTAATATTTGTTTCATCCAATTTTAAATGATTTTCTTCATATTTCGATAAATCTTCACTAAAATAGGAAAGTTTATAACCCTGATCAAACAAATCATCAATTGGAGCACGTGTTTTTTGTTTTGCCATAAAAAATACTATGCTCCACTTATTATAAAAGTATTTAGGTTTTTATTTCAGAAAATAAGAAATTTTAACATAATTAAAAAAATTTATTTATCAAAAATGGAAAATCAAAAACCATCAAGTTTTTGACACTGCCATGATTCCCGAAAATAAGATGGCTGTTTACACCTTCATTTATGATCTACAACTGTTTCTAAGAATTTACAACTGTTTCTAAGAATGTAAACCACCTATACAAGATGCAAACTACCTATATAAAGATGCGAACCATCCATAAAGATGAAACCACCTATTTCTAAGGATGCAAACCACAACCTTCCAGTGACATGGTTTCAGGGAAGCCACACATTAGATTCATGTTAGCCACTGCTGCACCGGAAGCACCTTTAGTTATGTTGTCGATGGCAGAAACAACAACTAGCCTACCATTATCATCAATTTCAAAGCAACCTATATGGCAGAAGTTGGATCCTCGCACCGAACTTAAGCGTGGGATTTCACCAGCATCCAGCACTCGCACAAATGGTTCATCCTGGTACTGGTTTTTATACATCTGCTGAATCTCTTCTGATGTAACATCCTGGTTGGGGAAGGAATGTAGGGTGGTTATAATGCCCCTGATAACCGGTACCAGGTGTGGGGTGAATGAAACACGAACATCACCAAATTTCTGGAGTTTTTCCTGAATCTCAGGCATGTGGCGGTGGGTGGTGACTGCATAAGGTACTATGTTGTCGCTGATATTGGGGTAATGAGTTGCAGGTGTGGGTTTAAT
>DADN01000045.1:2605-2871 GCA_002509665.1 Methanobacterium sp. UBA8 | reverse complement strand
GATAGTGACAACCATAATTATTAGATGGCAATTTCATTCAGCATTAACTGACAATTTCATTCAGCGCAAAATGAATTACGATATATAAATATTTGTTCCCGGGTCATGACATTATACTATTTTGTGGCGGGACATATTAAATTGAAATTCTTTTTAAAGTAAATTGGAATATTTTTTAAAAAATTAACCTTTGGTACCATTTATGAATTCAACAGTGGCGGTGCTTATTTTTTCACCGCTGGATGAAGTTAACCATGCATCATAAT
>DADN01000045.1:0-2551 GCA_002509665.1 Methanobacterium sp. UBA8 | reverse complement strand
GCAGCTCTGTTTTCTACCATGCCATTTACATGATAAGAATTGTTATTGCTGGAGTCAACGTTAACTGTATATTGGATTATGTCTGCTTTACTGTTATTATTTTGATTAATGAGATTTTTCATGTCGAAAGTACATCCACTGGTCATTACAATTGATATTACAATAATGAAGCTCAAAATTAGCACTGATTTTTGGGATAACATTAAAACACCTTATTCTTTATTTGAAAGTAAAACATATTATTCATTTTGAGCGTAATAAACGTTTTAACGTGGAATTAAAATTTTTAAAGTGGAATTAAAGTTATTACTCTTTAATCATGTTCTCATATATTAATTAATATTAATTAAAGACATTTATACTATTCAAATGTAGATTATCATTCTTGGTTTTTCCACATTTTACTGGTTTTACTTGAACTGTACTGTTTCTAGGACTATGTGGGTCAATAAATACAGGGATGTGATTAATTAAAAACGAACTACTGAAAATGCTTCTTCTTTCATCAAATCAAACATCAGCACACGAGGGGCCATAATAGGGCTTCCTTTACCCGTAATAAGTTTAACAGATTCAAAAGCCTGGAGACATCCAACTATGTTGGGCACTGGCCCAATTACTGGTGGAACTTCTTTGCTGAGGTTTGAAATTTTTGAACGGATTTCATCGCTTAATTCTTTGCCCCGTGAGGGTAATTTAAATAATTCTTCGTAGGATGGTGTGGAACTGTTAAAAACAGTAACTTGGCCCATAGTACCGTGTATTGCTCCATGGATGAATGGAATGTCTAACTTTTCACTGCACCGGCTAACAATGATGCGGGTTAAAAGGTTGTCCAGTGCGTCAATGATGATTTGACTTCCTTTTAAAATTTTTAAAACGTTTTTGTCATTTAACTCCTGGTTAAATGCTTCAACCTCTATGGAGGGGTTAATGGATTCCAGTCTCTTTTTAGTTATTTCTGTTTTTGATCTTCCAACGCTTTCCTGGCTGCTCATTAACTGCCGATTCATATTTGATAGGTCGAAAACGTCTTTATCAACTATTCGAAGCTTTCCAACCCCTATTCTGGCCAGCATTTCAGTGGTGGCTCCACCTATGCCTCCACAACCAATGACCGTAATCTGGGAGTTTAAAAGGTTCAACTGTTCTGTTTCGCTGATAATTCCCTTTTGCCGGTCTAACATTTCCCAATAACTTTTTGCTTCCTGTTCAGCAGGCATAAATACACCAAAATAACCATTCATAATTCTTTTCAGATACATTTTTAGTCTGGTGTTGTTTATTTTTAATGTTTTTGGAGTGTTTAATAACCAAAAACTATATATAAAAAAATGATATATCATAATTATATATATCATAATTCGATATACTAATTGGAGGTTACTCAACTTATGGAGAACATAGTAAACGGCATCAAATCATACTTCAAAGACAGAAAAAACAGGATAGTTCACGCTTTAACTGGAGTGTCAATGTTAACATTAACCTTGTTTGATTCAATAAATCCCTACGTCAGGGTAGGTGTTTTTGCAGGTGCAGTGGGCTTCAACCTGCTGAGAATGAGATACTTGGGCTAGTATACTAAAAGAAGTAGATTTTATGTGGTTGAAATTATTTGAATTGAGTTAATGCAATTGATCACAGTGAATCAATATTACAGTGAAGATATTACTTCCTGAATTGAGAGGTACTTGATGAATTGAGAGGAGTTGAAAAAAAGCATGAATCGTGTGATCANNACTGACTGGAAAAACCTTTTAACCCATAGTATTGTGGGTGTGGTCATATTATTAATCGCTCTTTTTGCCCCAGTGAGTCCCTACATCAGAATTGCATTTGTAGGGGTGGTAGTTGCATTCAACGTCATCAGGATGAGATACACGTAATTGGTGTGATTATAAGTGATTGGATGACATATAACTGATCTGTGTGCTCTATGAAAATTAGGTCATTTAAGAAAAAAATCATTTAAGAAAAATAACAAAGAAATAATATGGAATAAATTGATGGTCACTTTAGAATAAATGGATGGTTATTTGAGTAGGAGAGATTTTATGGACCAGTTTGAATTAGCNNAAAATGTCTGAAATGCCAGAAGAACAGTTAAACCAATTAATTAACATGGAAAAGAAAAAGATTTGCATATGCCGGACCTGTCCAACATATAACCAATGTATGACTGAAAATAACGAAGCACTATTTTGTATTTTAGGTAAAAGTAACTGTGAAGTTGATCAGGTAGAATGTATTTGTTCCCAGTGTCCTGCCCACAGTAATTTTGAAATGAAACATAAATTGTACTGCACTGAAGGTTCTGAAAAAGAACAACGTTTGAAATGATTATAAATAATTATTTTTTTTATTTTAATGGGTTTTTGAGGATAAAAATAGGTTTTTTATAGGATATACTTTTCCCTGTTTTATAGTTAACAGATTTAACTGTTTTTAATTAACAAAATATTTGTTTTTTAGTTAACAAATATTTGAAAAAAATTCTTGAAAATCAGGAATACATTAAAGTAATGATAATAAAGTGCCGGGGGCGGGA
>DADN01000089.1:4252-4474 GCA_002509665.1 Methanobacterium sp. UBA8 | reverse complement strand
GCCAATCCTTTCTATTGCTTTTTGCAGGGTTGAATTATGAGTTCAATATTTTACTTTACCATCCCCACTTGAAAAAATTGAGTTATCCATCTACATATCTCCCCTACACTTCGAGCTACCCACATATACAGACCTATAAATTATCCAGGTCACTACTTTTAATGGATCTTATTCTTAGATCATGCCTCTTAATGGCCCCACTAATGCTAATTTAGTATATTG
>DADN01000089.1:267-4245 GCA_002509665.1 Methanobacterium sp. UBA8 | reverse complement strand
TGTACAACAAAGATTTAATAATATCACAGATTATATGGTCTTAATAAAATTAAATGGTGATTTTTAATGTATAAAGTTACACTATCCTCTAAAGACATACCAAAAAAATGGTATAATATAGCAGCAGACCTGCCTGTAGAACTTCCCGCGCCTTCACAGACCGAGGAAGGACAGCAGCTAGGAAACTTGCCTAAAGTATTTTCTAAAGGCGTTTTAGAACAGGAAATGTCAACAGAACGATGGATTGAAATTCCAAAAGAAGTAAGAAAAGTTTATAAAATGATTGGGAGGCCAAGCCCACTATTCAGGGCAACTGGTCTTGAAGACTACCTGGACACCCCAGCTAAAATATACTACAAAAGAGAAGATACTTCCCCAACTGGAAGTCACAAATTAAATACAGCTATTGCACAGGCATACTACGCTAAAAAAGATGGCGTCGAACGTCTTACAACAGAAACAGGTGCAGGGCAGTGGGGTACAGCGTTATCACTTGCATGTTCAATGATGGACATGGACTGTACTGTTTATATGGTTAGAGTTTCATTCCAGCAAAAACCATACAGAAAAACCATCATGCAAATATACGATGGAGATGTCATACCTTCCCCAAGTGATAAAACTGAATTTGGAAGAAAAATATTAAGTGAAAACCCAGACCACCCAGGAGCACTTGGAATTGCTATATCTGAAGCTATGGAAGACGCACTACAGGATGAAAAAGCTTATTATTCCCTCGGAAGTGTTTTAAACCACGTTCTCCTTCACCAGACTGTTATCGGTCTTGAAACCAAAAAACAGATGGAAATTGTTGGAGAAGACCCGGATGTAATTGTTGCATGTGTTGGTGGTGGAAGTAACTTCGGTGGAGCTGTTTTCCCATTTGTTAAAGATAAAATTGACGAGAAAATTGACTGTAAATTCATAGCAGCAGAACCTGCATCATGCCCTACCCTTACACAGGGAGAATACAAATATGATTTCGGTGACACTGCTGGTTTAACACCTCTGCTTAAGATGTACACACTTGGACACGACTTCGTACCTCCATCTGTACACGCTGGAGGATTACGTTACCACGGAATGTCCTCACTGGTATCATTACTTGTACATGAAGGACTTGTCGAACCTCGTTCAGTAAAACAGACCGATATCTTCAAGAGCGGAACCACATTTGCAAAATGTGAAGGTGTAGTCCCAGCTCCAGAAACCTGTCACGCTATAAAAATAGGTATGGACGAAGCATTGGAATGTAAGAAGACTGGAGAAGAGAAAAATATTATAATCAACTTCTCAGGACACGGAATGCTTGACCTTAAAGGTTATGACGACTACATAAACGGTAATATTGCGGATTAATTAATCCCTTCTTTTTTATTTATTTAATAATTTCAACCCGTCCTTTTAATACATTCAAAATTAGCCAGGTTTGATAAAAAATACAATTTAACATAAATTTGATAATAGTATTTTACAAACTTAGTGTGTGTTTTTACATCCACCTATGTAGTATCCCTGCAACACGCATTTATAATGTTAGTATCCACTTTTGGCATTTTCATTAAATTTTACTTAACTTAAAACCTTCTTAAACCAGGAAAGAAAGCACAAAATGAGTTTTTTTGTCTATCAACAATTTATTGGTAATATATACCTATCAATTTTCTATAGGAATTAACGTATTACTGCCCTGATCAATCGTTCTAGTGCAACTTATCTTTATATTGTTTTAATGGGCTATTTTAATAGATATTAATACCTAATTGCATTTATTAATGCGATGCAGTAGATTATACAAGTTAAGTCATATACGAGTTATAGATGTTTAGAGATATGTAACAGATCAATCGTCCCAAAAAAGAAAGAAATATTTTTATTAATATTTACTTGTTTTGAATTTTAGCACGTATCGTGTGTTTTTATTTCCTGCCATGTCTTTGATTGCGCCGGTTGGTATGTAAACCTGATAGGTGTTGCGACTTAGTCTGCTTTTGGTCATTTTGAGTGTTATTGTGTTTCCAGACAGACTTTTTACTGTTGATTTTGCGATTTTGCCTGTATTTAGATTTTTGATGTAGATCTTGGAGAAGTTAGTTCCTTTGCTGATTTTTTCGTTGAATTTGATCTTTATTGGTGAGGTTAGTGAGAAATGGTTTGATTTATTGATGGGTTTAGCTGCAGTTACTTTTGGTGGAATTTTGTCAATTATGTATAGTTTGCTGTAAAGCAGAGATTTGTTTAATTGTGTATCAATGGCCATATAGTTTAATATGGTTGTTGATGTAATTTTAATTGGTTTTGTATACTTATTACTGGTATTTGTTGGTATTTTACCGTTTAATGTGTAGTATATTGTTCCGGGTTTGTTTATTGATAATGTGACAAGTTTATTTGTGTTGTAAAGTCCAGTATTTACGTTAGCTTTGACTATTGGAGCGCCGGGGGTTACATTTTGTTGTCCAGCACTAATTCTCCATGAAGTTACTCTCACATAAACGTTTCTCGTCAAGTCAATATCAGGGGTTTGTAATAATTTTCCAGTGTGATACCCCATTATCATTACATCTATATCATCGGTGACGATGTTTTGAATTCCACTAGTTGTATAGTACATTGTTTCTAATTGAACATGATACCTATCATAGACTATGTTACTTTTCCATTCATATTGTAATGTCTCTGCTTGGGGACTGTTTAGTGTAAAACCTACAGTATTCCATGCACCCGTACCTATAGCGGTATAACTGCCAATTGTAGCGGTGTATATTCCGGATGGTGAAGCGGCTGAAATTGCAGTCATGCTTCCAAAAACAAAAACACAACATAAAACAGCAACCATTAGAAATCCTTTTTTCATATTTTTTTCACCTCATATCAATTAATCTGTAATCTAGAAGTCTAAACATATAAATTATTCACAAAATTTCACATAAAATAATAAGAAATGAATAAATTCATATAAGAGACATTTATAAGATTCTCAAAATGAATTTATTTATTTAAAAAGTGTAAATGGGTGATTAATTTACATTAACCAGTAGATGAAGATACATGCAACACCACAACCAATCGTAATACCTCCGGTAATAGCTGCACCAACTGCACAACATACTGTTGCTACTTTAGTTGTTAATGTTGGATCTGGAAGTGAAATTAAGATTGATCCTACTGTCATAAAAACACTTGAAACCACACCTGAAATAAGGGCAACATTGGTTAAAGTACCTAATATATTCTCCTTTAAATCATTTTTTTCAGGTTTAGCTGTACCATTTGTATTATTGCCAACCGTATCATTCAAAACACTTGTTCCATTAACAAATGTTCCATTAGTATAATTACCTANNCCTATAGTACCGTTCAAAACAGTCCCATTAGTTAATGTTATATTAATATCTGCATTTTCGTTATCATTTAATACTGTTTTATTAATTTCATAGGGTTTTAATTCATTGGTACTATCCAAATTGAACTCATTTTCTGATCCAATCTGAACTGCACTAGCTGGTCCAAGACATAAAATACTCAAACTCAACATCAATATCCCAAATTTTTTTATCATTTCTAAACACGTCCCAACTCTACAATTTACAAGTTTAATGTAAAAGTTATAGTATTTATATCTTACTAAAAACCTTATTTTTCATACTATGCCCTTAAAAATAGCTTGTTTAGTAATAAAAATGACCAAAATAATTGAAACCACTGGAACTGTAGACTACAGTGACAATTCTCTTGCTTTAGACCGTACCACAAAACCCCAAATAAGATATTAGGACGCAAAAAATGAAAATTTAAAATATACAAGTAAAATTGGAATATTTGGGTCATTGAACTACAGAAAGCGCAGATGATCAGAATATAATAATTATCTCGCTTTAAAAGCTGCGGAAAGTCCAAGTATCGTCTACTACAACATTGATACTTCTGATTTGAAATACGCTTATTTCGTGCCAAATCCAATAAATCCAATAAATC
>DADN01000089.1:0-195 GCA_002509665.1 Methanobacterium sp. UBA8 | reverse complement strand
GGTTTTACGGTTGCAAAACTCCGTTTTACAAACAGCAAAAACAGAGTTTTCGCATGCTATGCATCTCCTAACCTTTGGAAATCTTTGATTTCCAATATTTACGGAGCAAAGCTTCGCAACCGTGAAAAATCAAAGATCTTTCACATGCTCAAACGCAAAGCGTTTGACAGTCCCAAAAATTTACGATTTTTGAGA
>DADN01000103.1 GCA_002509665.1 Methanobacterium sp. UBA8 | reverse complement strand
TATAAAAGAGTTAAATTTTAATTTGCCTCGTAAATTTTTTCGCACTTATCGTTTATCTCATTCTTTGTCATTAATTCAGCTCTTTTATAAAATAATGTTTTACACCGTGTTTAAAAAATCCGAAGGTCAGACATGGAGATTACATTTTTTTAAAATGTTGAAGTTTTGGCGTTTCTTGCATCAATTTAAATATTATAATAATTTTAGGCAGTATCCTGACGCATTAATATTCATTTGTCCTAATAATAAAACTGCAGCTGCTAGGGAAGCAAGCGCTCGATACTTGCCAGTAGTATCATTAATTGATACAAATAGTATGCATGGGGTATGGACAAGTTATCCAATTCCATCTAACGATGATAGTTATATAACTACGTTGTTTTATTTCCTTATCNNTGATTCATATTTAAATGGACGTGCCAGTCATTTCAATTTCAATTAGTTTGGTATGGTTGCGGCTTATAAAAAATTACATCGAAAACTCTTGGGTTATATTAGATTTCAGGAGGTTACTAAAGCTGTTCGCTTCGTTACTGGAGGGGAATTAGGTAAAATTAAAAAGAAATTAAAAAGACGTTTCACTGCATTAAGTAGTTTTTTACCTTTGTTCAGTAAAAAATATACATGCTNNGGTAGTTGCGGTTCTCACAATAACCACATTATGAATGCTACTCGTAAATTGTTGGATTTCTTAGAGGAAGCAAACAAGGAATTTAAAGTCTATGCTATCGGTAAAAAAATTAAGGATTTTGTTAAACGTTTTTATAGACGTTTCATTATAGGATATAGTTTGCAGATGTTTGACGTAAATTTTAGTATTGATATGTGTTATTTCTTTGTTTCCAAATTTTTGAAAACAAACGTAGACCGTATTTATTTTTTATTTAATCGTTATTATACTTTGCAAACTCAGAGACCTGTAGTTTATCGTTTGCATAGTTACGATATTTTTTTGGCAAATATTTATAGAAATTTAACTGGAAGATATGCTATTTATTTTACTAGCATCGTAGATCAATCTAAACATACAAATTTCTTGATGGATTTGTATTTATTTAGTTTGTCTATTTTTTTGGTAGATTCCTTGAATGAGAACAAGTATAGCTTCCTTGGAGGTCGTTTTACCGCAATGGATAATGCAGTTAAAAACTCTCAGGATATGATTGATCGTCTTCGTATTGCTTATAATAAAGCCCGCCAGGAGTATATTACTACCGAACTAGTAGAAATTGTGGCTTGTGCAGAGGCCATTAATTATGTAGAATAAGGTTTTTTCAGATAAGAGTTTAAAAAGTAAAATATGTTATTTATGGGAATTATTTTTTTATATTTTTTTAGTCAGAGTATTTTATTTAATACTCAGTCAATGATTCATTTCTTCTGTGTTGCTATTGCATTGATTTATTTGAAAAATGCTATGACCAAACTTAATTTCCGCTCCTTAAAGGTTGAACACATGGAGTGGATTTCTACTATTCGTTTTTATATTTTTATTAAGATTTGGCATATGGTTAGTATTCGCTTGTGGGATATTAAATTGTATAGATTGATCAAGTTGGTTAAGTTTGTTCAAACTTATTTACGTCGCTGGGTTTCCGCTGCTAATAAAGTTTGGAAATTACATTATATTGATAGTATCCGTAAATCAAGTTTAGATACTATGATGCGTTTGGATTATCGAGTGAAGTATTTGTATTACTGGTTCCAAAAAAAAGAAACTGGTAAGTTGTTAACTTACGCAAATGTGAAAAAAGACAACCGTCATCTTGTAACTTATGATTATAACGTTTAAATAATTAAAAATGTCATTTTTTGAAAATATTTTTTATACCCTATACAATAAGTATATGTATGAGTTTAGCCCTTCAACTCATATTCATGAGTTCTATGGCTTTTCAGAACCAGCTTCTCAAAAGATGGAAATTCTGATTGAAATGTTTCATAATAGCTTCGTAACCTTAAGTTATATTTTGGTTGGTATCATTTGTGTAATTGCTGTGACTTTGTATTATTTTCGCAGTAGTAAGAACTTATATCCAATTCATTTTAAGAAGTCAGTAGAATATTTGGTTGATGCTCTTTTTGTATTTGTTCCAATTATTATTGTTTATTATTTGACCGTACCTGCAGTTGGATTTATTATTAATAATGATAAATTATTAGCTTATGTTGATACTCCTTTTCATTTGGAAGTAATTGGTCATCAGTGGTATTGGACTTATGCTATTGCATGCGCAAATAACAATTATGCTTTGAACTTGGTTTTCATTTTGTCAGATGAGCAATTGTTAGATAGTTTACAATTAGGAGATGAATTTAAAATTGAATTTGATCAATTAATTGATTTGGAAGCTAAGCGTGCTGTTCGTTGCTTTGAGGTGAACAAGCATGTTGTTTTGCCTGTAGCAGAGTTGATTCGTTGTGATGTTACTTCTGAAGATGTAATTCATAGTTGGGCTTTACCACAATTGGGAGTAAAGGTTGATGCAATTCCTGGTCGAGTTCAGTCAATTTCATTGAAGGCAGAAAGAACAGGTGTTTTTTATGGTCAGTGTTCTGAGTTGTGTGGAGTAAATCATGGATTTATGCCATCTGTTGTTGAATTTGTTGAAGTAGATAGCTTTTTTGATTGGATGTTAAAAGAATTAAACTATCGTCCATATAAAGCTATTTTAGCTAAAATTTCTTCTGATGAATTAGAAGCTTTTTTTTCAAAGTAGAGTTTAATTTAAAAAATCATGCCACAAATGGATAGTATTATGTTCGCAGCACAAGCTTTATTTATTTTTGTATTTTTATTGGGATATATTCTTTTTATTAAGTTGATTTTGCCAATTGTTGGGTTCGAAATCAAATTAAAACAATTGTTGCCGTTGCATTTGTTAAATTTATTTGACAAACATCAAAAACGATTGTATACTCCTTATAGCTTTTTGGAGTTGATGTTATTTAATCAGGTAAAAAGATTGTTAGTATCTTTTACTCCTTATTTAAAACATGTAAATATTCGTTATAGCGGAGTGTATTATAATGATTTTTTATATTTGCGTGCCAAATATAAAAAGAAGAAGAATAATATGAGGTTCTAAGTTGGTTTAATGATTCCGACTTTTTATTCTTATTTATTTCAACACTCGAATCAGACTAAGTTAGACTTGTACCATGTAAATTATTATGGTATTTTGTCTTATTATTCTAAGGTCAGTACTATAGTCTATACATTATTACATTTTTATAGAAAGGGATTATCGTCTTTGCGTTTAAAGGCTTTGGGTGGTGTATGGCACACTTTGGCATCACAGAAGAATTTCGTGAGGTTGTCTGTGTCTTCAAAGCTTTTCTTATGGCAACTCGTACGTTCTCAACAGTTACATTTGGGTTGTAGTTTACGAAATTTTAGTTCTGTTTCACATTCTGATGTTTCTTTTTCATCGTTATTGGTGTTCTCTCGATTGTATTTCGTACAAACTCTATGGCTAAAGTTAATGAGGACATTTGTCGTTTTTATCAATAAATTGATTATTTTACCTAAGAAAGGACATGTGTTCACTGTTTTACGCTCTCCACATACGGATAAGAAATCACGTGAGCAGTTTATTTATAATTACTATAAAGGTTTGTTTTGTGCGTTTTGGTACGCAAAGAGCTTGTCAGAAATTGCAGGGCTCGTTAATACTTCAGGTATGGTCCGAGTTCGTTAATTTCTATTCTTTTTCCTTTTTTTAAACGAGTTTTGTGATTTTTTTTAATATTATGTTAGCCTTAAACATAAAAAAAATCATTTTTGTATTTTTTTCTAAACATGTTTATTATTTTTGTACCAATACTATATTGGTACTTTTTGTTTTTTTGCGTCTAGAATGAAAAATTTTAATCCAATAACTCCTTCATTACGACACACCGTGCTGCTAGATCATACATTGTATAATTCGGAAAACAATTTACCTTTGATGAAGTCTTTACGTCAGCATGGGGGGAGAAATCATTTGGGACGAATTACTGTACGACATAGAGGACATCATCATCCTAGAGAGTATCGTTTTTTATTAGGAGATACTAGTTTAGTGTATGGAGTCCCTTTGCAAGCAAGTTTATTCGTTTATGATGCTTGTCGCTCTAATTTTATTGTTTTTTTACGTTCCTTGAACGGAGTAGTTTTATATAGTTTGTCGTACAGTGGAATCTCTTTACATTCAACTATCGTGCATTATAATACTATTCCTAGTTCGTTAAAGACAGGAGATAGGGCGAGACTTAAATATATAAATCCAGGAAGTACAGTTCATAATATTGCTGTTTCAGAATCTGGTATGGGAAAATTAGTAAGATCTGCGGGAAGTTCAGCAGTTTTGTTGAAACGACATGACAGTTGGTCATATGTTCGTTTACCATCAAAGCGAGTTATTAAGGTTTTAAGCTTTTGTTTAGCCACATTGGGAATGTGTGGTAATAAAGCTTACCGTGATCAAAATATTGGTAAAGCCGGAAGGAATAGATGGATGGGTATTCGTCCTTCTGTTAGAGGAGTGGCAATGAACCCTGTAGATCACCCACATGGTGGAGGAGAAGGAAAGAAATCTAAGAAAGCTACACCACGAACACCATGGGGTAAATATTCACATGGTCAAAAACTGAAAAAAAATAAGGTTTTGCGTAATGATCATGACTAAGTCCTCATATAAAAAAATAAGAATAATTCCTGTTTTAAATAGTCAGGAGCCCGTTTCGAGAGGAGCTATCATTTTACCTACGCACGTAGGAACTAAGGCATTGGTTCATAACGGAAAGGTCTATTATAGATTAAACGTTACGCAAGCGATGATAGGTAAAAAGTTTGGGTCTTTTGTCTTTACACGTAAGAAGTGTGTATTTAGAAGTAAGAAAGGTAAGAAGAAGAAGAAATAAACATGAGCCGACTTGGGAATTTAACAACACTACGTATTGGATTTTATCAATCTTGGAAATCCATGTGGTTCGATAAGAGCCATTTTTCCGAATTATTATTTAATGATTTAAAAGTCAAAGATTATTTGAGTGGTATTTTTTATAATTTAAAGGCCCCAACTAGCTATTTTATGATAGAGCGCTTTTCTAGCGGGTTAATGTGCATCCATGCTGATGTATATTTCAGCCGTTCTTTTTCTTTTAGAAATATTGTATTTCGTTCTCAAATTTTTTCCGGCTTGCCGCATCTTATGGTTTTATATAAACGAAAATCATTATTCAAGTTATTGTTGTCTTTGCAATGGTTGAATATTTTTTTAGATAAGTATTATAAAGAGAGACAGCTTTTACGTAAGCAGCCTAAAAAGACTCAACGCGCGATTACAAATCGTTTATTATTGTCTAGAAACAAGACTACATCATCTAGCTTAATGTATTCAGCGTTAAAGTACTCTAGAGTTTCACCGTTTGTACGTAAACCTAAATTTTTATATTATTCTATACTCTTATTTATTTATAGACGTTATATTCGTTTTAGGTTTTTAAAGCGTATCTTGCAAGGTCTCTTGGTACGAGAATTAACTTCTGTTTACTTTTATTTAAACANNGCATTCACATTATCACGTTCTTGGTCACATTTGTTCACTACAACATTGTCACTGGCGTCCGTTAATTTAGTTAGTCATTATCAGTTGAGAAGACATTTGGTGCAAAATAGCTTTTTGCAATTTAAGTCTTTGATGGAAGAAAGTATGACTTTTTATTTGCAACAACCCGTTTTCCTTTTCTTTAATTTTTATTTGTTTAAACGACCTTCATTCTTAAGCGCAAAACTAGTTTGTGATTATATTTTATATAATTTAGAAAAAGGAGTTTATCTAAATAAAATATTTAGCGGGTTGCGTCGTTGGCAAATGAAGATGTATTCGGATTCTAGAAAATTCGAAAGTTTATATTATTTATTAAAATCTAAATATAGTAATAGCAAATACAGTAGTATTTCAGATGTTTTGTATTTGTATTCTCANNTCAAAAGAAAAATTGTGTTTTAGGATTACGTGTTGAGTGTATGGGAACTTCTAAAAAAGGAAAAATGGCGAGACGAACCTTTTATTCTGACTGGGTGAGGGAGCCTCTTTTTTCCGGTCGCATGCCGAATAATACTATTAGGGTCGACATTGATTATTACCAGTCATTTGCTATTCGTAAAAGCTCAACTTCCGGTATTAAGGTTTGGGTTTATTTCAACACGATAGTGTATAATAGTAGAAGTAAATATATTAGTTTAAATGCGTAATTATGAGAAGTAGAAAAGTACATCGTCGTGTTATTTATAGAAATAAAATTAATACAGGGAATTGTTATCCACAAATGGGAGATTATAAGATTGTTTCTTTAGAAAATAAGTTAATCGAGAAGTTCGAAATAGAATCTGCTCGAGTATTATTAAATAGAGAGTTAAAAAAACAGAAATTAGAGTCTTCTAAAAAACGTCGTTTGTGGATTAGGTGTGGTTTTATCTTAGGATATNNATATACAAAAAAAGGGTTAAACAGTCGTATGGGTAAAGGGAAAGGAGGAATAGATAAATACGTTTGTCATATTCGCCCTCTAGATCCAATTTTTGAATTGAATCAGCTATCGTACTCTACAGCTGTTAGGTTAATGAAAGCTATTAGTTATAAGCTTTCTATTAAAGTCGCGTTGGTAAATAAAAGCG